>JAAZNC010000101.1 GCA_012798455.1 Chloroflexota bacterium
ATCTACCCGTTTTGATTTGCTTTGGATACCACAGTAAGAGCACCAAAGTAGTGGATAAGAGCCCAACCACTGGAATTAATATCGTCATAGATCCTCCAGGTAAGTTTAAAAACAAAAGCCAGACACTCGTGCTTATGCGCCATTGACGTGCGCATCCAGCTGGTAGAGTCCGGCTAACGATTGAAAGAATAAATAATTAAGTTGTCAGATTAGATTGAGTATAGCAAGCGAAAAGGGCTCATCCTAGGGGGACAACGATTACTCAGTCAACCACGATTCACAATTGAATCGGCTGTAAACAAGCGTACCCCTTCATTCTTAGATTTGGCTTCCACGTCAGCAGTAAAGCCGTTACGAGAAAATAGGGCAAATTGAACTTTCTTAATTTGATGTTCTTTCATTAAAACTTCAGCTTTTTGCTTGAGATCATCCAAAACACTGGCACCTACCGGATGTATTGTCCATTTACACTCCCCTACCAAGGCAATCTTTTCTGTAAGGTTGATCGCGAGAACATCAATCTCTGCATCCCGATTCCACCATCCCCCAATTCGTTCAGGGAAAAAGTCTAATTCGCCCGCTTGCGCTAGACGACCAGTGAATATTATCGCCGCTTCTTCAAATGCGTTGGCAACAAAATGATCCAAATCTGATTTAATCCGCTGCTGAAGGATTGCATCCGCTAATCCAAGATCAAGGCTGCTTTGATTGGGATGAACATAGCGAAACCAGAAACGCAGGAAATGGTCGTCAATATGATAAATTCCCTTTTTACTCTTTTCCGGTTGCGTTTCAGTAACCGGTACACGTCTGGTGATTAACCTCATTTGTTGTAAAATGTCCAGATAGCGGGCAACAGTAGTTACATCCCCTATACCAGCGCCCTGCGCAATCTCGTTCAAACGCGTCCGACCTTGCGCGATTGCCCTCAACAAGGAAAAATAATTACGCGGTTCTCTCAATTCTTCCATAAGAAGTAAACGTGGTTCGTTGAACAACGTGCCGCTTTGCGCATCTAAAATATGTTGCCGGATATTGGCAAATACATCCTGGCTGTCCTGGAACGTGCGCAAATAATAGGGCATTCCCCCGACAACTGCCCAGGTGAGGAATTTTTCTTCGGCAGAATAACTTGGAAAAAACAACGCAGAGGAAGCCAGATCCATAGGCCGTAAAAGAGTGCTTGCTGTCCTGCGGCCATACAGAGGAGCCTGATAACCGAGCACTTCTGTTTCCATCATGCCAATATATGAACCACACAACACCATCATGATCTGTGTATTTTTGAGTGTTTCGTCCCATACCTTCTGCAAGATGGATGGAATGGCTTTGTTTCCGCTGATCAAATAAGTAAATTCATCTAAAACAATGATCGGTTTGGGTTGTCCGGGGAGTTCGCCTAGCGCCCGCAATGCTGCTTCCCAGGAAGGGAAAGTAAATCCTGAGGGAACATCTGCATGAGTAAAACCGTAAACTTGTTGAGAGAATGTGGCTAATTGCTCGGAATCACTGCTTAATGTAGCAATAAAAAAGATATGCGGTTTATCTGCACAAAATGCATGCAACAATTCCGTTTTTCCAACTCGGCGGCGGCCGTACAAAACGAAAAGTTCTGCCTGATTGGATCGATAGCGTTGGTCCAATAAATCAAGTTCTGCCTTTCGGTCAATAAACATGGTTTCCTCCACACGAAGACGATAAAATACTAATCACAATTATTATAATCGTAATTAGTATAACAAACAATCGACTTTTTTGTTTTCTTCATTGCGAAGGGAATTGGGTAACCACCACATCGAAACTCACGGAAGAAGACGACAATCTCACAAATAACATCCAACCCTAAGAAAAAGTAAATCAATTTGCATTTCCACTTGTTTTTGGGTTGGTTTATTTATGTACACAGAGCTTTAGGCTATATGGTTTATGATGTCTTTCAACATCCAAGGTCGGTATTCTCTAACTTCGACACTCATATTGATATGGTTTGGTCCGAGATTGGAATCTTCTGGAGGTGGTGGAATATTATGAATATGACCATGGAGGTTGATCCAACCTTCTTCAAGGGGAATAATCGGGCGATGGGAAAAGATCAGTTTTGTTTGTTGTTCTAGTATTACCTGAAATGAATTCTTGATTAGAGTCACGCCATTTGCTTCACAATAGGTTTGACTCAGTCGATCATGATTACCTTGTAGTAATAGCAATTTTCCATTCAAAATGCCTGTTAGCAATTCAAAATGGGTTTTCTTTCCCAAAGCAAAATCTCCCAAGTGAAGGACAATATCTCCTGGGGCTACTCGATCATTCCAGTTCTTGATTATCAATTCCTGCCAGTTCTCTGGCCGGCTGCAATACCTTCCAATGTTTTCATGGTAGAAATGTGTATCTGAAATGATCCATGTGTTTGGTGTAATTGCGTATGGGTTGTTTACGGCTAGCATCCTTTATTGTTCTTTTTATCAATTAATTACAATTACCTACTCAAATTTTACCCTATCAACTTATCATCAGTTGTGATGTGCAGTTTGTAATTGATCACAAAATATCATTTAGTGATGAATTACGCAACTCCTCATTCAGAAAATTTGAAAACCATGATTCAATTTAATTCCCCAATTTTTTCCCAATAAGGTTCTACTGCTGAGGATTCTTCTTTATATCGATAGATGAGCTCAAAATATACATCACCATTCTTTAAATCCTTGGACACTTTGGAAATGGCGATCACTCTACGAATCTCGTGGCGGTCGCCATATGAATTCTTGTAACGTGATTATTATGTTAAAAGGCAGGCCTGATGAA
>JAAZNC010000102.1 GCA_012798455.1 Chloroflexota bacterium
CAGGCAATTCTGATAATGGCTGCCATTTGCCTGGCGGGGGTCCTATCCACCCTGCTCTACAACCGGGTTATGGTCACCATCTCCCAGGGCATTCTTAAAATGATTCGGGACGAAATGTTCGCCAAAATGGAAAAACTGCCTATCAAATTTTTCGATACGCATTCCCACGGGGATGTAATGAGTCACTATACAAATGATACCGATGCACTCCGACAGATGCTCTCACAAAGCATTCCACAGATGTTCGCTTCGGTGATCTCAATCGTAACAGTGTTTCTGGCGATGATATATGTCAATTCCTGGCTGGTTCTCATCGTCCTGGCCTGTCTGAGTTTGATGCTGTTCGTCTACAAAAAAGTAGGCAGTCTTTCAGCCCAATATTTCACCCACCAACAGCGCTCATTGGGAGAAGTCAACGGCTTCATTGAAGAGATGATCCATGGGCAAAAGGTAGTGAAGGTCTTTTGTCACGAACAACAGGCAGGCGTAGATTTTGACAGAAAGAATGACGATCTGTACGTGAATGCATCTCAGGCTAATACATACGGAAATATTTTCATGCCCATCATGGGAAACATTGGCAATCTTCAGTATGTTCTCATCGCTATTGTGGGTGGGATGTTGGCTCTTAATGGCATAGGTGGCTTGACACTGGGAGGGATCGCTTCTTTCCTTATGCTCAGTCGCAGCTTCAGCCAGCCGATCGCTCAGATTTCTCAGCAGATCAACTCCGTGGTAATGGCGCTGGCGGGTGCAGAACGAATTTTCAAGTTGATGGATAAGGAACCCGAATCCGATGACGGTTACGTGACCCTGATTGATGCAAGATACGAAGGGGAAGAACTTACGGAATCAGAGAAACACACCGGTGTCTGGGCATGGAAACATCCTCACCGGAAAGATGGCACGATAACCTACACAGAACTCACCGGGGATGTACGCTTCTTTGACGTAGATTTCGGTTACAAAGAAGACGAACTGGTACTGCATGATATCAATCTTTTCGCCAAACCCGGACAAAAGATTGCCTTTGTAGGAGCCACAGGCGCCGGAAAGACTACTATCACCAATCTGATCAATCGTTTTTATGATATTGACGACGGGAAGATACGCTATGATGGCATCAATATCAACAAGATTAGAAAAAGTGATCTGCGTCGTTCTCTGGGAATGGTCTTGCAGGACACTCATCTTTTCACTGGTACCGTGATGGAAAACATCCGCTATGGTAGACTGGATGCCACGGACGAAGAAGTCATCCAAGCAGCCAAGCTTGCCAATGCCCACGATTTTATCACCCGTCTGCCAGATGGCTATGAAACACTGATACAAGGAGATGGGGGCAAGCTCTCGCAGGGACAGCGCCAGCTACTCTCCATTGCGCGCGCTGCTGTGGCAGATCCCCCGGTAATGATCCTGGACGAGGCTACCTCCAGTATCGACACCCGCACAGAAACCTTAGTTCAGAAAGGTATGGACCAACTCATGCATGGGCGCACGGTCTTCGTCATAGCTCACCGGCTCTCTACTGTTCAGAACTCCAAAGCCATCCTGGTTTTGGAGGAAGGGCGCATCATCGAACGCGGAGACCATGAATCGCTGCTGGAGAAACAAGGCAAATATTACCAGCTCTATACCGGTTCATTTCTTAAGCAGAACTGACCTTGTTAATATCACGGGAGGTATCCTAATCCCTTCGTTCTAAGGGTCTAGCTTTATTGATCAAGAGTCAATAAAGCTCTTCTCTTTTTCTTAACCGAGCAATTCTCTATAGCGAAAGCAAGAGATCTCATGATCATTGACCATGCCAATTGCTTGCATATGCGCATATATGATCGTCGATCCGACAAAAGTACCTCTTTTGCTTCAAGTCCTTGCTGAGCGTTTCGGATTCTTTTGTCATTAACGGGATCTGTATATATGCTCCCATCCATGGATGAATTTCGAATGGTAAAATCTATACCATAAGTTTTTAAGTCTTGCTCTATAATAAAATTGTTATGTTCGTATTGTTTTCGGTATTTTGAATAATTCCTAATCAAGTAACTGGCCCAACTGAAAGAAAAAAGTCATTGTAGTATACAATTTTTTATACACCAAGTCATAGGAGCGTATATTATAGAAATTTTATTCATTATCGTCGCATTACTCCTATTACTGAGCGTAACCGCCAGCAAAATCTCGGATCGTTTTGGCATCCCATCATTGTTGCTTTTTCTCATTATCGGCATTCTCGCAGGATCAGAAGGAATTGGTGGAATCTATTTCGATGATCCTGAAATTGCCCAAACGGTTGGTGTCTTTGCACTGATTATCATTCTCTTTTCAGGTGGAGTTAATACAGACTGGCAAACTGTCCGACCGCTTATCAAAGAAGCAATGACATTATCAACAATTGGCGTCCTTTTTACTGCTATTTCCCTCGGGATCGCTGCTAAGCTACTTATCGGCGTCTCCTTCATTGAAGGATTTTTAATTGGCGCCATTACATCCTCAACCGATGCAGCCGCGGTATTTGCCTTGCTCAAATCAAGTGGAGTAAAACTGAAGGAGCGTGTAGCAGCTTTGCTCGAATTGGAATCTGGCAGCAATGATCCGATGGCGTTTTTTCTCACGATCGGGCTTATTCAGTTCATTTTGGAACCGCAGATCTCCTTTGGACATTTATTGATTTTTTTTATTCAACAAATGGCAATTGGAATCGCAATAGGATTACTTGCAGGACAAATCATCAGTTATATAATAAAAAAGATAAAACTCGGTTATGAGGGTTTATATTCTGTTTTTGTTTTAGGTTTTCTTTTATTGATATTTGGATTAACTAATATCCTTAAGGGTAGTGGGTTTTTAGCCGTTTATATCATCGGTTTGGTCATGGGCAATCAGAAGTTTTCGGTTAAATCCACAATTTTACATTTCTTTGATGGATTAGCTTGGTTGATGCAGGTTATTATGTTTCTTACTTTGGGTTTGTTTGTTTTCCCGTCCCAATTAATTCCCATTGCAATTCCAGGCATTATTCTCTCGTTATTGCTAATTCTGGTAGCCCGTCCAATCAGTGTATGGTTATGCACATTACCATACTCACTGGCAACTAATGAAAAGATCTTTGCCGCCTGGGTTGGATTGCGAGGCGCAGTGCCGATTATCTTGGCGATTTATCCCAAAATTCATGGGCTTGCGCAAGGCAATATGATCTTCAATCTGATCTTTTTCAATGTCATCATATCCATGCTTTTACAGGGCACATCAATTCCCTGGGTGGCGAGATGGCTTCATTTGGATGATAAAAACCAAACCACCGATCTATAACGCACAAACTTACTCTACATAATTTTCATACGAATAGATATCTTCCGATACCATTCGGAAAGTTTGTTTTCCTAAAAGGATATTTTCCCGTTTCCGACCTTGAAAAGAAAACAGAAGGGATAAAAATATTATTTTATTTTTAGTATAGTGGCAATTACACGATAACAAAATAGGGTTATCAGCACAACCTTAAAGTCCCGTGCATCTCAGGGTATATCAATATGGCTAAATTCAAAGAAACCTACTAATTTTGAAATCCATATCATGAATCACAAGGCTATGATGCGAAAAAAACCAACAGGAATTATCTTATAGATAATGTAATGATATACTATCGAAGGTAAACAGACATGCCAACTTACCCGAACAATACCAAGGGGGTGTTCAATAAAAAATAAAATCAGGGGTTCATCGCCGGCACAACCTTATCAACTTTTGGTTGCTTGACATTATTTATCGAACACATGACCAACTCGAGTATCTCTGGTTTACTTGACACACTGTATTGCAGAGAAAAATACCTGCTACCAGCCAAGCGACGGAATGCGCGGTTTCAATATGAATATGGTCGTTGGCATGGTGTACTTTTTATTAATTTTGACCGGACTAATAATATCTCTTGTTTGGCCGGTGAAAATAGTAATAAAGAAAAAAAACTTTCTAAATCCTAAAAAGGGACATACCACAACTGGGAGACATCCAGAAGGAGCGGATTGCTCCGCTCGCTGTGACAGTTAAAACAAAAATGGCGAGGGTGAGATTTGAACTCACGACCAAGGGCTTATGAGTCCCCTGCTCTACCACTGAGCTACCTCGCCATATCCGCGAAAGCAATTTTATCATATTCCCTTTTCAAGCGTAAGTATAATTTCTTAATTCCTAGCGATCATTGCAGATTGTCCATGTGCCGCATTGTAACCGCTGATCCACGGAATCAATTTCTCATACGGCATAGGAGGAGAAACAGCGTAGCCCTGAAAATAATTAATGCCCATCGCTTTCAATTGATCTAGTAAATGCCATGATTCAACTCCTTCCGCCACCGTTTCCACTCCAATAGATTTGACCATCGAAATAATACCCTTGACAACCGCCTCATTCACCTGATTTTCTTCCAAATCCATGATATAGGATTGATCAATTTTAACAGCGTGGATATTATATTTCCGCAGATTCCCAATACTGGTAGAACCAACACCAAAATCGTCAATATCAAAAGCTACCCCCGCTTCGGTTAGATCACGGATATTTCGATTACTAATTTCTGAATCCGACAAAAAGCCATGTTCGGTTATTTCAAGCACCAGCTTTTGAGGATCCATTTTATGAACTGAAAGCGCCTCAAACACATTTTCCGAGAAATCTGCTTGTTGCAGATTAGTAACAGAAATATTGATGGACATATTAAAGTCATATCCCAATGTCTTTAGTTTATTCAAATTTCTCAGATTGTAGTCTAAAGAATAACTTACCAGGGAATTCGCCAGCCCGGTTAATTCCAGGTCCGGAATGAACTGGGAAGGAGGTAATATACCCAACTCGGGGTGATTCCAACGTGCCAGTGCCTCCAGATTCCTCACTCTATTTTTGCGATCGAGGATGGGCTGGTAATAGAATTCGATCTCTTTTTTTTGCAATGCCTCCTGGATCTGCCCCAGCAGTGGGATACGTGGTGATGGTTTCATGGATGGATCATAATCAATATAAAGTTGGTTCAGGGCGCGCGCCTCTTGTAGTGCGATAAAACCTTTTTGAAGCAGTTCATTGACTGTTTTTCCATCCCGTGGATAATCACAACCTCCACAAATCACATCAATAAAGATCGGAATTTTTTCGATGTAGATCGTTTGAGTTGGTCGATCCTTCATCGCTCTAGGGTCAGGGAGATAATTGGGTGGAAATAGTGTGATGATCATATTCAACTGGACCTGATATAGTTCAACTTCGCATTGGCAATATTCTTTTATATATTCCTCAAACTTTCCAAACATTCTGTAGAGAATTTCCATTCCAAAAGCGGCTCCGATTTCGTCTTGATTAGTGATCTCCGCAAATACAACCTTCATGTACTTTATCTCAGGGTTTTGAGACAGGTTGCGGATATCACGAACAAAGGCATTCATATTCAGCAAACCGGTAAATTCATCATAATAAAAAATGTCTTCTCTACGCATATAAAAATTTACTATCTTATTTTTCAAGATCCCTATCATCAAAGCTGCACATAGATAATTCAATGTATTGAACAGCTCATAACTCCATATTTCAGTTTGGAGGGATCCATATAATGCATTGGAATATGCAATACTCAGTAAAATACCTCCAATGAAAGCTTGCACCACAGCAACCGGAATTGGGAATAGAAATGCTGCTAAACAAACAGGTAAATACATCAAATTCGCGAAATTTATTGCATAGTTGTCATGGGTATATAAGAGAAAACTTATCCCCATTTGGATGATTAGAAGAACAAAAAATAATAACCGGGAGGTTCTCTTATCATGGATATATATTAATAACAATTTTTCCATGCCGATATGGACCCTTTAACCAAAAAACCGGATGGAATGTCCGGTATTCAGGTTTACCGGCAACCCGACTACCATGGCTTTAGAAGCTGTAGGCTCGCGGCTTTGCGTCACCAGCTTTCACTGGTTTTGCCTTTATCAGTATTAATATTCTTATTAATTTTAAATAGATTCTAACATAGTATTTTCAATGTTAATAGCATCGAAAATACCATACCTCTCCTTTATGGCAATTTATAATTACGCATCCAAGGGATCAATTCATTGTACGATAATGGCTGCGATACAGCATACCCTTGGAAGTAATCTATTCCCATGGTTCTCAATGGTTCAAATAAATCCCACGACTCTATTCCTTCAGCGACCGTTTCGATTCCAAAAGCTTTTGCCATCGAAATAACACAATTTACAACTGAATAACTCATTTCATCTTTGGTTAAATCCGTGATAAATGAACGATCGATCTTTATACTGCGAATTCGAAACTTGCGCAAATTGCCAATACTGGTGAATCCCACCCCAAAGTCATCAATGTGAAAGGAAACCCCCTTTCCGGATAAGTTTTCTATGTTCCAGTTGCTCTCTTCTGAATCAACTAAAAATCCCCTCTCAGTTATTTCCAGGATTAGATTTGAGGGTGGAATGTTCCAACGAGCAAGGGACGCAATAACTTTATCGGTAAAATTCAACTGTTGCAAATTCATGATAGAAACATTAATTGCCATGTTAACCTTGAAACCTTGCATCAATATTTGATGAAAAATTTGCAGGTTATATTCCAAAGAATAATCGATTAGACCATTGGAAATTCCGGTCAGTTCCAGATCAGGAATGAATAATGAATTCGGAAGGAGAGAGCATTCCCAATCGTGGATGCTTCCAACGAATCAATGCTTCTAGACTATGGATCGATCCTTCACGATCTAAAATCGGTTGGTAAAAGAAAGTAAGTTGCTTTTCTTCCATTCCCTCTTGGATTTCACCGAGCAATTGTATTTTCTGCGGAGCTTGAAGGGTTGGATGATATTCAAAATAAATACGATGACGATGTAACGCTTCCTGTAACGCTAAAAACCCTTTTTGAATCAGGTCATTGGCGGTAATCCCATCTCGGGGGAATTCAACCCCTCCACAGATAATGTCATGAAATATCGGAATCTGATCTATCATCAGCACCTGTCTGGGTTGTGCAGTTAATTGTGCAATATTAAATTCCATATTGGGTGGAAAAACAATTGCCAGTGTCTCAGATTGAATCTGGTAAACCTTAACATCTGCCCTGAAATATTCACGTGCGTAGTTTCCTAACGCTGCTTCCATTTTATATAAAGTTCGCATTCCAAATGCAGCACCGATTTCATACTGATTTGTGATTTCAACAATTAGAATTTTTACATATTGGATTTTTGAATTCTTTTTTATCTTCCCAATATCCCGTATAAATGCAGAAATATTAGGTAATCCAGTAAATTCGTTGACGAAAAAAACCCCCTCCTTTCTCTGATAAAAATCTAGCAATTTTGATCTCAGAAATCCAATAACCAGACTGATTCCGAAAAAATAGACTAGATTCATTAAAAAAAACGGCAACGCTTTCCCTTCAGGAAGAACTATTTCTGAAACGATTAACAAAAAAAATCCCCCAACAAACTTAGAATAAGAGAATCCATTAATGAAAACATAAAAGCAGAAAGCACGATCAAGGAAAACATTATATGGGTAAGATTCGAATTGCTTGTCACCCCCATAAATAAGGCATAAGCCACTCCAATTTGTAAGAACACAATGAAAACAAAACTTATTTTGGCGAACCGTTTATCCCTGATATAAAACAATAATAATTTCTGCACGGTAAGTCACCATTAATTCAAAATACCGGATCTATCAATCCGGTATTGCTTCACCGGTAACCCGACTACCGTAACCCTTGGGGGTTGTAGGCTCGTGGCTTTGCGTCACTAGCTTTCACTAGTTATGCCTTTCTCCAGATAAATTGTAATTAGGCCCTACTTATTGAGTTATTCTAGCATAACATTTATAAAAAACATGAAAAATCGCAATCATCCAGACAAATAAAAAGAGCTTTGTCAATATTCGTCATTGTATTGGGAATCTCAAATTGCTATACTCAATATTAATAGATAATTTTTAAGAGATGGATTTTATGAAAAAGATCATACTTGCTACTTTTATTTTCACAATTTTAGGGGCATGTACCCGCCCTTCAGAAAGCGCTATCCAGACTGCAATAGCCTCAACACAAAACGTGCAAACCTCCACCCAAAATGCACAATTGGTGCTTACCCCTACGGATACATCGATCAATGATTGTGATGTGAGCAGTGTTTACCGTGAAGATTGGACGACTGTGTTTTGTGATACTTTCGATGATAATCTAAATTATTGGGATCTGGGTGGCGGCTCAGATGAACTATCGCGTTCGCTCTTCCAGATCGAGAATGGAAAATTCGTCGCTGACCTGACCGGCAAAGCTACTTCGGGATATCTATCGGGTGTCATCCAGTGGATGAATATCCTGCCCGCCCGAAACTTTATGATCACCATTACAGGGGACATTTTCAGCAATTATAAAAGTTGTTCATGGGGAATTGTTTTCAATCAGCGTGACAGTGATAATTTTTATGCTTTGATGCTCAGCAGCCGTGACGGTTGGTACAACCTGATTCAGTTCGAGAACGGCAAGCAAAAATTTCCCATATCCACCCGTCCGCATAGCGCCATCAATTGGGATGAACAGAATGAACTCACTATCGTTGCCGAAGATGGCTATTACCAGTTCTACATCAACAATCAGCTCGTCAATGATTATAAAACTCGACCCGAGACTGCTTATCTTTCCCTAGCTATTTGGACGGCTGAGGGTGTAACTGCTCGCTTCGAATTTGATGATTTACTCATTAGAGTACCTGACCAGGAAGTGGATGCATCCATCTTTCCGGAAACATAACTTTTCTACCATGTAATTTAATTTATAAAAAGAACCATTGCTCAACCTAAAGAGAAAAGCATTTGCACTTGATGGACTAAAAGATTTGCTCCCTTATATATACATATCACTCGTTTCAAAGATACCATGCTGTTCCTTTTTCAACGAACGATATTGTCCGGGCACGATAACCAGGTGATCTAGCAAACTGATCTCCAATAACTCTCCTGCCTTACGCACTTCCTGTGTGATACGCAGATCTTCCTGACTTGGTTGTGCTTCACCACTGGGATGATTGTGTGCCAAGATAATCGCTGAGGCATGCTGCAGGATGGCGAATTCAAATATCTCCGCTATACGCACTGATGAAAAATTGCGTGTTCCCTGGTATAGTTTTTTCTTCTTGATAAGGCGGTGCCTGGTATTCAAAGCTAACACCCATAACATTTCACGATCGTTCTGGAGAATCTCAAATTTTAGTACTTCATAGGCTTTTTCAGGGCTGTCGATCACCGGGCGCTCATCCATGGATTCCCGATGCAGCCTCGATCCTAATTCCAGTGCTGCTTTGATCTGAGCCGCTTTTGCCTGCCCAACTCCATTCAGCATGCATAGTTGATCGATCTCAGCTGCGTGGATGCCGGCTATCCCATGGAATTCTTCCAGCAAATGAGCTCCCAACTCTACCGCGCTTTCCCCTTCCACACCGGTACGCAGTAGAATGGCTAGCAATTCCGCATTGTTCAAGCTTGTCACCCCCAGGGCGACCATTTTTTCTCTAGGTCGTTCGTCAAATGGTAATTCACTAATACGTTTCATACTTCCCCTTCTGTACCTTGAAAGCAGGTCACTCCCTCTTTTGAAACTATCCTCATTATAAATCATAGGTGAGATTCTTTTGATAAATTGACAGGCGTGCAGTTGTCATGTACCATAATACTCTATTTTGCAACCCGGCTTGGAAAACCAATCTGATTATGGATAAGACAAAACTCTCAGTTCTCTCTATCTCTGCACTGAATATCATGACCAACGCATCCATTGCACCGGTCCTAGTTTATTTCGACCAGGCTTTTCCAGAAGTGCCTCTGACAAATATCCGTCTCATGCTCACCCTACCAGCTCTCTTTATTATCCTCTCATCACTCATTACAGGATCGATCGCCAATAAAATGCCAAAACGCAGCTTGCTTTTCATCGGTTTGCTTCTATATTTGATCGGTGGCATCGGGGCGGGTTTTTGCCATACTTTCACTGCAATCCTGGGTTTTCGTATTATTCTGGGTTTTGGTGCAGGTGTTACCAATACATTTTCGACTGTTCTTATCTCTAGCTTTTATACTGGTGATGAAAGAATGCGTATGGTTGGCAATGCCACACTGGTATCCCATTTGGTAGCCGTATTGGCACCACTGCTGGCAGGTTGGCTGGCGAAGTTTGCGTGGCGTTATGCCTTTGGTATTTACGGAATTGCTCTGATCGTTTGGATCATCACCTTCTTTTGGCTCCCAGAACCTCAAAGTGGAAACCATGGGATCATTAAAAACAAAGAAGTCATGCAAGGCATGAACATGGTCTATATCATTGCTTTCAATGCTTCTCTCTTCATGGTCTCCTTCTATATTTTCCCCACCGGAATCGCACATTTAATCAACGCTCGCGAGTTTGGCGAATCACAAATTGCCGGATTGGCAGCCTCCTTTTCAACTCTGGCAGCTGCGCTCATCAATATCATTTTCACCCACGTTATGAAATTCTTCAAGAAATATGTGTGGTCATTTGCTATTAGTTTGTTAGCAGGCGGATTCTATTTGACCGCCTGCACTCCCAATACCCTACTTTTATTCACCGGTATTTTTGTTTCCGGCATAGGCACTGGAATTCTCTTTCCTGCCATCATGTTACGCACCACACAATACGCCCCACAAAATGATGCGTCGCGTTCGGTATCTTTGGTGGTAGCAGGCTCGAACCTCGGTCAATTTCTCTCACCTCTTTTCTATTCTTTATTGCAAAGAGCCAATACAGAAATGATACCGATCTATTTCGATTTTCGATCAGCCACCTTCCTATACGTCATAGCTCTCTTCATCAGCTTACTTCTACTGAAATTTCCACTGGTGAGGGTTCAACCCCTCCCCACAATAGAGATCAATACTTAATGCTATAATTTTACAGTTATAAAAAATATTACCAACCACAATGGCTGCATGTCATCAAATGATCTTTCTTACCTCGTTCTTGGTCATCTAACCCAGGATATCACCTCTTCAGGGATTCAAATGGGTGGTACCGCCGCATATTCTTCCCTCACCGCACATGCTCTTGGGCATCCTGTCCGTCTGGTCACTTCATATCCAGATAGTATCCCATTTTTCTGTGATGAGGGAATGGATGTCGTCAATATCGAAACGAACCAAGCCACTCAATTCAAAAACATAGTGCATGGTGAAGCTCGCAGACAATATTGCTATGCGCAAGCTGAATTAATTCAAGCACCTGCTGTCCCTCCACAATGGATGAATTCGGATATTATCCACCTCGGTCCGGTTGCCCAAGAGATCACACTGGAAACAGTTCTGCATTTCTCCAGGGCTGCCTTCCTATGTGCCACTCCTCAGGGTTGGATGCGCAATTGGGATGAACAAGGTCTGGTTCACCATATCATATGGGATTGGGCAGAAAAGGCTCTTCCCCTGCTCAAGGCTGTTGTAATCAGCCTGGAAGATGTGAACGGAGATGAGAATAAAGTCGTTGAAATGGCTCATTTATGTGAGATATTAGCAGTTACTGAAGCACAGGATGGCGCCCGGGTTTACTGGAAAGGGGATGCGCGCTATTTTCCGGCTCCCTCTATCTCCCCGGTCGATTCCACTGGAGCTGGTGATATCTTCGCAGCAGTCTTCTTTTCGCGCCTTTTTCACACCGGCAGCCCCTGGATGGCAGCCCGAAATGCCGTACAATTAGCGTCAAGGTCGGTAGGTAGGGCTGGCTTATCGGGAGTGCCTACTATGCAGGAAATAAACCAAAATCTGGTCGAGATCATTAAATAGAATTGAGATAAGATGGCAAAGATTTTTACGCTGGTTAATCAAAAAGGTGGGGTCGGAAAGACAACTTCCGCCATTAATTTAGGTGCTTTCCTCGGTTTATACGGACAGCGGGTGCTCATCGTGGATGTCGACCCGCAGGCAAATGCCACTTCATCATTAGGTATCGATAAATTGACAGTAAAGAAAGGCTCGTATGAAGTGCTGGTTGGATTGACACCTATCGGACCCAGCATATTGCACAACCCACGTCTAAAGATATCCATTCTACCTTCCTCTCCTGCTCTGGCTGGTGCAGAAGTGGAATTAATGGATTCGGATAAACGGAATTTCAAATTGCGCGAAACAATCGAACCGATAGTAGATCGCTATGACTATATCCTGATCGATTGCCCTCCATCTTTGAGCATCCTTACCATCAACGGATTGCTGGCAGCCAAAGACGGGGTACTTATCCCCGTGCAATGTGAGTACCTAGCACTGGAAGGGCTTGGACAACTTACCGATACTCTACAACGTATTAAACGTTCCCTTTTCCCAGAGCTGAATGTACGTGGTGTAATTCTGACCATGTATGATGGGAGAACCCGTTTGGCGATGGATGTCGTGCAAGAGGTGCGGAAGTTCTTCCCCGATAAGGTTTTCCAGACCATCGTACCCCGCAGCATCCGTCTGGCAGAAGCACCTTCCTATGGACTACCTATTTCCGTTTATGCTCCAACTTCATCCGCCGCCAAGGCGTATTCGGCTCTCACCAGGGAGATTCTGAAACAGGATGGGAAGAACGTTCCCGATATTGAGGAATTCGCAGAAGAAGACTAGGATAGAATAAGGATAGATAAATGGCACAACGCAAAGGTTTAGGAAAAGGTCTGGATGCACTGATCCCTGGTGGGGATCTTTCCATGCAATCGCCCTCTGAAGGGACAAATTATGTTTCTATCGCATTGATCCGTCCCAATCCTTACCAGCCGCGCGCCGAGATCCAATCCTCTGACCTGCAAGAATTGACCGCTTCCATTAAAGAACATGGTATTTTACAGCCTCTAATTGTCACCGAAGACCCGGAAGTGGAAGGAAATTACATTCTGATCGCAGGTGAACGCCGCTTGCGGGCAGCCATCTTGGCTGGTTTGGATTCTGTACCGGTGTTGGTCCGTGAAGCCATGACCAACCAACAACAACTTGAACTGGCTTTGATCGAAAACCTGCAGCGGGAAGACCTGTCAGCCATTGAAGCTGCCGAAGCCTACCAACAATTATCCGAAGAATTTGGGCTTTCTCATGAAGAGATTGCCATCCGGGTAGGCAAAAGTCGCGCTGCTATCACAAATACCCTGCGGTTGTTGAAACTCCCTCCTGAAGTGATCACAGCCATCTCTACCGGTAAGATCAGTGAAGGGCATGGGCGCGCATTATTGGGTCTTGAAAATTCCGCACAGCAGATTGCCCTGTTGAAAAGCATCCTTTCGAGCGATCTCAATGTACGCCAGATTGAAGAGCTGGTACGAAAACTATCCGAAAAGAAAAGTCCCACCTCACCTCCCCATAAGCAGGTCCCAGCAGAGATTAGTGCCTTTGAAAAACAATTACGTTCCCAGTATGGCACCAAGGTAAGCATTAATTATGGAAAACAAAGCGGTTCGGTCACTTTTTACTATTATTCCGAAGAAGAATTGGAAGCTCTCATCAATCAAATGCTGAACTCATAGATCATGATCATTCTTCATCATGGTAAGATCAGAACTTTAAATGTGCTCCAACCACTAGTTGAGGCGCTTGCCATTCAGGGTGAACGTATCCTGGCAGTCGGTAGAAATGAAGATATTATCAATATCGCTGCTCCTGACGCCTGGGTAATCGATTTGCACGGGCAAACCATTCTGCCAGGCTTTACAGATTCCCATATCCACTTGCTGCAGTATGGATTGAAACTATCCCAGATCGACTGCGAAACCATTTCCCGGGCAGAATGTTTAACGAGAGTGGCGAAAAAAGTACAGGCAACCGCCCCCGGTACCTGGATCACCGGACAGGGTTGGAATCACAATATCTGGCAGGAGGGCATTGGGCATAAGCACGACCTGGATCACATTTCCAACCTTCATCCTATCTTTCTGGCAGCCAAATCTCTCCATGCCAGTTGGTGCAATAGCGCTGCACTGCAACTTGCCGGTATCGACCGCCACACCCCTGACCCTCCCGGCGGGACAATTGTAAAGGATGAAAACAGGGAACCTACCGGGATACTGCTCGAGTCTGCTTCAAATCTGGTGGAAGCATGCATTCCGCCTTTGAAAACATCTCAAAAAAGAGAGGTTCTTCTAGATGCACAGCAGCAACTCCTGCGCTATGGCATTACTTCCGTCCATGATGTGGATAATTGGGAAATCTATGCCCTGCTGCAAGAATTGCAGCCGACTTTCTTTATCCGAGTAACCAAGAGTTTCCACCGATCAGATCTAAAAGAGATTTTCCGTGCCGGATTGAATAGTGGCTCGGGAAACGATCGTCTTAATATTGGCTGGTTGAAATTATTCATGGATGGAGCGCTTGGTCCGCAAACTGCTGCCATGCTTTTACCATACGAGGGCACTACTTCGCACTATGGCATGCTGACCCTATCGGCAGAAGAACTTTTCGAGATAGGAATGGAAGCCGCGCATTATGATATCCGTCTTGAGATCCATGCTATTGGTGATAAAGCCATTCATATTACCCTAGATAAGATCGAACAACTTGCTTCATTGAAAAACACATCCCCTCTCCCCCATCGCATGGAGCATGTACAGATCATCCACCCACCGGATATTCAAAGGATGGCACACTTACAGATGGTCGCCTCCATGCAGCCCATCCACGTCATTTCCGATATGGATACTGCTGATAGATATTGGGGAAAACGCTGTGCCTTTTCTTATGCCTGGCATTCTATTGATGAAACTGGCATTCCACTCATTTTTGGTTCAGATGCCCCGGTAGAAACACCAAATCCATTCCCTGCCATTCAGGCTGCTCTTACGCGGCAGAAATCCTCTACCTCCCAACCCTGGTTCCCGCAGCAGCGGTTATCCCTCAGCAGAACCCTGGCAGCTTATATCAGCCGCCCACCTGCCATTATCGGAAAACAGCATAGCCTGGGGCAACTACAGCCAGGTTTCCTGGCTGATCTGGTAGTGCTTCCTGATGATGTACTCCAAATCGATCCGTTTAAAATCGCTCAGGTATCTCCTTCGGCAACCATGATATCCGGAGAGTTCCGATGGATGGATGACCATTTCCTCATGCCCTGAACCTACGCTATAATGAATTAACCAAATCACCGGAGTAGCAAGATGGATTCATTCGATATTGATATTAATAATATTGCGCATAATCTAGGGCAAGCCAGAGCAGCCTGCGGAAAATCACTCAAAAGCTGTGCGGTTGCCTTAGGGATCAGCACTGCCAGGTACAAAAAGTATGAGGATGGTGATCTCATTCCCACCTTGCCTGAACTCGAAACCATTTCTTTCTATCTGCAAATTCCCTTTACTTCACTGCTCACGGATAATGCATCAAAAACTACACCCCCTTCCCAGAATGTTGAAACGGATAATCTAAACCATCTGCTGCAGATCAGAAACAGTGTTATCGGCACCCTGCTTCAGATCGAACGTGAGAAAAAGGGAGCCACCTATAAAGAGATTTCCGAGCAGTGTGAAATCCCCATCGCCCGCTTAAAACGTTATGAATCAGGATTGCAAGGCATTCCACTGTCCGAACTGCTGAAGATCGCTCGCGTACTTTCAATCGATCCCGCTATTTTCTTCGATGAGAATAGCCCTGTAAGCATCTGGCAGGAACAGCAAAACAGGATCACCGCTTTCAAGCAACTACCGGATGATATCAAAGATTTCATTGCAGAACCATCCAACCGTCCTTACCTTGTGCTGGCTCAGAACCTGAAAACCATGAGCACTGCAGATCTAACCACTCTGGCTGAAGCAATCCGCGTTATTCTCGCCAACCAACCCACTTCTCCATCCTCTTCCAACACCGAAGAAATGGAATGAATCCAACCGGACAAACCATCAGCACGTTGCAAGAATTCGGCAATGCCCAGAATCTGCATGCCTTTTTACGGGGTAACCATCGCACCCACGCCCATCTTGATTGGCGCTCCCCGCTTGAGTGGCTTGAAAAAGCTCCCTCGTGCATCTATCATAACGGTGCCCATATTGACGGAGTGTTGAGCCTTGCACCCGATCCAGATCATTATCACTGGGTGCGTTTTTTTTCTCTTCGGAATGAATTGAGCCCAGCCAATATCTGGAAAACCTTATTCGGTTCGATTCTTGATTCCTATCAATTCACTAGCGAAGACGTGATGACTGCTTTATGTTATCAGAACTGGATGGAAACACTGCTGCGTGCCCAGGGTTGGCAGAAGGTACAAAAAGTGATCGTGTTGACTTGGCAAGGTACTCTTCCCCAAAGGTATGAAAACGATCCCTCCGTCACGATGAGAAAAATGAAACTGGATGACCTTCAACAGGTCATCCATATTGATGATCTATGTTTTGATACCTACTGGAAGTTTTCACCCACTACCCTCACCCTGGCTTTTGAACAATCAGGCTACTCCTCCGTAGCTGTGATGGATGATAAGATCGTGGGTTTTCAGATCAGCAGCGCCGACCTCTATCGCGCTCATCTGGTGAGGTTGGCAGTTCTTCCAGAATATCGTCAGCATGGTATCGGCGCCCGTTTGGTTAGCAATATGCTGTGGCATTTCTCTATGTCGTGGATTCGCCAGGTTACAGTGAACACCCAACATGACAATGAAGCTTCCATCCATCTTTACAGGCACTCTGGCTTTGAATATCAGGGAGAATTTTTTCCAATCTTCCAGTATCCCAATCCACTGGGCTGAACACTGCCTTCAGCCGACACGGGGATAGAAGATTTCTGGAAAGTCTTCCTGGTTACTTTGCGTATCCAACCCCAGTGAATAACCAGGTGTACAACTACTCCCAACACCATTCCGATTCCGGTCCAGATATGGATATCCTTCCATACACCGCGGGTGATATAGAGGAGTTGGGAATAATCACTGCCCGGTCCGCCTGGAACGATAAATAATACCAATCCTGAGATCAGGCATAATAAAAAAAACACTGTCGATAATCCGTCATCGACAAGATTGCAGATCGCCATTTTATTATTTGCACCGATCTTGTTTTTCCACACCTGCAAATAACGCCAGAACACATTCTTCACCCAGGACCAGTGAATGATGACATGCAGCAGAATGATCGTTGAGAGAACAAAACTGGTCCAAGTATGGATCTCACCCCAGGTATCCCGATCAAACAGAATCACCATGTTGTAGCGTGGATTTCTGCCACCCTGATAACCCGCCGGTACATATAGGAAGTAAAGGCTGGATGCTGTTACCACTAAAAATAAGAAAAACAATCCAGAAAAGATCCAATATCGCTTTTTCGTATTTTTTGATAGTTCAGATTTAGATTTCATGAAAGGCTCCTTGTAATGAATTAATTCTATTTTCAAGGAGGTATGTGAATAATCCGTGAAGATTTGATGGGGAGTGAGAGAACTTTCTTAATCCAATTTCTGGTCAGCAAACAGCCATAACACATAGAATAGCGTAGATAGGCGATTCAGGTAAGGCAAGATCTGGTTGATGTCCTTATCCTTTTCTGCAAAGAGCATCACCGCTTTTCTCTCCATTCGGCGTGAGATAACCCGCAGGAGGTTGAAATCAGCACCCAGTCTGGTTTTCCCGGCTTTTAAAAATACATTGGGGATATTGATCTGCGCTTCGATGGCAGCAATCCAATCTTCCAGAATATTGAGATAGGTTGGAGATTCCGGCAAGAGATAGGGTTGCTCTGATTGGGATGAGCTGATAGATGCCATTACCAGTGAAAGTTGCCCTTGAAGTTGTTCCAGGATATCGTCGATCTTATTCGAACTTTCACCCAATTCACTGCGAGTAATCCCGATCCAGGCAGATAACTCATCGATCTCTCCCACCAATTCGATGATAGGATGATCTTTCCTTACTCTTTCTCCGTTGAGCAGACTTGTGAACCCTTGATCTCCTTTGTGGATGCTGACAGCCATATTACTTCTCGTTTGCCTGACTGATCAAATACCAGTTCAATATGGAATAGAAGCGATCGCTTGTATCGTAAAACGAACCTATCCGGATACCATTTATGCTGTTATCCACTGCAAAATTATAGACAGGGTAATAAAGAGGTAAAGCAGGCAGTTCATCCTGAAATACCACCTGGAAGTTGCGATACAACTTTGCCCGTTCGTCCAGATCGGTGGAAATGCGCGCTTCTTCCAGATATTCACTGATCACCTTATTCTCCCATTGGGAATAATTCTGGCCACCACTTTGTTGTGCCTGATCCCAAAATGGGTAAGGATCTGGATCAGGGGACCGTTCAAAATTAAGATCAATCAAAGCCGCTTGGTAGGTCAATGGTTCCAGGTAGTCCAAAACCAGCACATCATATTGAACTGGAATCAATGTCACCTGCACTCCGATCTTCGCCCAATCTGTCTGGATGGCTTGTGCAACGGCAGCGTGGGTCGTATCATCAGGATAAACCATCTCAAATTTCAACACTGTCCCATTATCTTCCCTGACATTACTTTCTGTTGAATCTAGGGTATAACCAGCCCCGTCCAGCAATGCTGCTGCTTGTTGTGGATCATAATCGAAGTTCTGAATACCTTCATAAAATGCCCAGTTGGCTGGTATCAGGGGGATATTCGCAACAATCCCTTGTCCATCCAAAGCAGAATCAATCATGCGCCGGCGGTCAATGGCATATAGCAATGCTTTGCGCACATTTTCATCTTGCAAAAATTTCACTTTGTTATTGTTCAAATTCAACAACACCATGGATTCTTCCGGTTTTGTGACACTATACAGTGATATATTGGGATCATTCAGCACATTGTCCAAGATATCATTGGGCACTTCGCTGATACCCTGCACCGATCCTTCTTGATAAGCAGCATAAGCCGATGAAGCATCGTCATAATACATAAAAACGAACTGGCTGATGAGGGGCTCCCCGCCAAAATAGGAAGGATTGGCAGAAAGCACCACTCCCTTGATCGTTCCACTCTCGGTTATCAAACGCTCAAATCGGTAGGGACCGCTGCCTACAGGCTCCAGGTTAAAGGACGAATTGATGATTTCCTGGTAAGAAAGCCCACCCAGCAGGTGCTGTGGAAGAATGCCAAAAGATAAATAATCCATAAAGGGAGCAAAAGCTTCAGGCAATCTGAACTGTACTGCGTTATCCCCCAATGGAATTACTTCAATTGTATTCCAGAATGTTTTAATATCATCCGGCAATACCGATTCGTCGCTACGCATTAGATTGATCGTAAAAATCACATCTGCGCTGGTTATCGGCGTGCCATCATGCCAAACTGCATCCGGATCCAGATCAAAATTGTACGACAAACCATCATAAGAGATACCCCAATCAGAAGCCAATTCTGGTTGCGGCAATCCATTTTCATCATAATGGATCAGGCTGTTGAATATCAGGCTATCCACATCGCGATCAGCTGAGTTGTAGTAATCCAATATCGGGTTTAATCGTTGCAGATTTCCAATAATCGCCTCGGTATAGGTACCACCTCGGCTCACACTAGGACGTGCAATGTTGAAGCCAGTCTGTTCACTCAGTAAGAGAATACCAATTACCACTCCTGTCACCAGGATAATGATTAATTGCCATCGTATGTTTTTCATCGAGATTGAATTCTAGCATAAAAAAGAGCGTCCTCCAATAATTAAAGAGTCGCCCTTTTTTAAGTTTTTAAAACTAAAAAGCTTATTGAACTACAGCAATAGTTCCAAGCACCAATGCCACAAAAAGAATTGCCAACGCAATAGTGATCTTGAACATGGTTTTTTCAAGACCACGTCGGGTGGTGATGTTGGATCCAAAATCGACACCGGTCAAGCCACCTAAACCAACACCCTTTGACTGTAAAACGATGCTGATGATCAGGACAACAGATGTGATCATGAGAGCGATTTGAAAAAAACTTTCCACAGTTTACCTCCTACAGAGTAACAGAAAGATTATACCTTTCCTTTTATCAATTCGTCAACAACCCGAATTGCCTCAAATAAAAAGTAACTATGGGAAGAAACGATGACTCAATAAGAATGTTACCATCCGGCAGAGAAAAGATGCCGGGAGGAGCCAATGATGAGTCAACGCAGCAAGCGAGAATTATGGGAAATCATCCAACC
>JAAZNC010000103.1 GCA_012798455.1 Chloroflexota bacterium
AGCGAGAATTATGGGAAATCATCCAACCAAGGTATCTCAAAGCTTCCAAAGCAGACAAGCACAAAATACTGGATGAATTCATCGCCTCCAGCGGGTATCACCGCAAATACGCCATTCGCATCTTGAGACATGGTTACCCGCAGGGCGGCTACGGCTGGTTTTTACGCTGCCATTAACACAGACAAACAACTTTTTCTCGTGACAAAAAAGGAAAGGTTTAAGAAGGTTTGCCTTTTCTAGTTGAACAGAATCGTTTATAACATTTAACACATGGAGAAAATCGGATGAGAAAAGAAGTAATTTTAATTACCGGTGCAAATGGAGAGATCGGACATGGTTTGATCAAGGAATTATCCAAGAAGGATGGGATTCAGATCGTAGCTCTGGATCTAAAGCCTTTGGATGAAAGCCTGGAAGCATGTTGTGATCGCTTTATTCAAGGTGATATCCTGGATTCTATGCTATTAGGCAGGTTGATGGCAGAATATGACATCACCACCATTTATCATCTGGCTTCGATTCTCTCCACCAAAGCAGAATACAATCCAGAAACTGCTCACAAGATCAATGTCGAAGGAACCCTGAATTTACTGCGCATGGGTGTGGAATTATCCACCTGGCAGGGTAATTCGGTGAAATTCATCTATCCCAGTTCCATTGCTGTCTATGGTATTCCCGACCTCGAGACCAAACACAAAGAGAGCAAGATCAAGGAATGGATGTGGTGCAATCCTATCACTATGTATGGTTGCAACAAGCTTTATTGTGAAAATCTTGGACAGTACTATACCCGACATTACCGTCAGTTGGCAAAAGATCGCAGCAAACACTCCATTGATTTTCGCTGCATCCGCTTTCCTGGCTTGATCTCTGCTGATACCATTCCTACCGGCGGCACCAGTGATTATGGTCCTGAAATGCTGCATTCCGCTGCCAAAGGGGAGCAGTATACCTGTTTCGTACGATCTGACACTCAGATTCCCTTCATGGTGATGCCAGATGCCATCAAATCACTACTTATGTTGGAAGATGCCAGCTGCGATACCCTCACTCGTTCTGTCTATAACGTCACCAGTTTTTCACCTACCGCACAAGACCTTTATAAAATAGTGAAAGAAGCCTACCCGTCAGCAGATATCACTTTCGAAGTCAATCCTCCTCGCCAAGCAATCGTAGATAGCTGGCCAGAAGATTGTGATGATTCTGCTGCCCGCAATGATTGGAATTGGCAACCTGATTATGATATGCAGAAAGCTTTCGATGACTATCTATTTCCCTCTATCAAAGAACTATACCAAAAAACGGATTAAAGCGAGAACAAGAAAACCAGATCATTGACATTTGTCCCACTGGGTCCGGTTTTGATCAACCCACCTATTTTTTCAAAATAAGTGTAGGCATCATTTTGGGCTAAAAAATGACAGGCATCCAATCCCAGAACGACTCCATTTGTTATGGTATTTCCATCCACAATGGCACCAGCCGCGTCAGTTGGGCCATCCTCTCCATCCGTCGCGATGGAGAGCAGACAGACATTCTGACAACCCTGTAACTCTAATGCAGCCGCCAGAGCCAATTCCTGATTCCTGCCTCCCTTGCCCTTTCCTCGAATGGTTACAGTTGTCTCACCGCCATAGATCCAGCAGTGTTTTTCGCCACCCGCCCTCCTCTTGGCAGCCTTGAGATGCATTGCCAGGCGTTTACCAACTTCACGTGCTTCTCCTTGCAAAGTCGATGTTACAATCTGTGTTGCAAATCCAAGTTGCTGCGCCTGTTTTTTAGCCGCCTGGGATGCCAGCAGATTATTCCCGATCAAAATGATATCGGCACCAACCTTTTTATCCAGATGATCTTGATTTGCAAATTGTGTCATCCTTCTCTGGAAGAGTAGTTGAACATGTATTGGTAGTTTATCTTCCAGTGCATATTTACGCACTATCCGATCCGCATCAACCATGGTATGGTGCGAAGGAATGGTCGGTCCGGATGCAATCACATCCAATGGATCTCCTACTACATCCGAAAGGATCAAGGAAATTACCCTGGCAGGCTGCAGCAATCTTGCCAATCCACCTCCCTTGATCCGATCCACTTGCTGACGTATGGTATTGATCTCTTGAATCGTTGCACCACATTTCAATAGCAATCTGGTCAATTGCTGGTAATCCCGGATCGTAATTCCTTCTTCGGGGTAAATGGCCAAAGCAGATCCTCCTCCCGATACCAGGCAAACCACAGTATCCTGTGGTTCGAGACGCCCCAGAACTGACAAGGCTGAGCGCGTAGCTTGCGCACTACGGCGCGAAGGCACCGGATGATCTCCTTCAAAGCTGATAATTTCCGGGAGAAGGTACTTCTCCAAAGCTGGGTCATTATGTTTGGTAATGGTGACTCCTCTGGTTATTTTGCCAGGTAACGCCTTTTTCAGTCCGAAAGACATGGTCTGGGCAGCTTTGCCCATCGCCCAAATAAAAAGGTGAGAAAAATTTCTTGCATTTCTCTCGTCAAATTTAAATTCAGAAAATATTGGGTTGGAATTGATTGCATGGATCACCGCATTTATGGGATCTACTCTTTCGAATGCAGCTTGCAATATCGAACGAAGGTCATCTCCAACATTCATATTTTCTAAAAAAGGAGATCGTATGGATATAATTTCACCTTTTTGCATTCTTCTATTCTAATCGGATTTCGAGACATTCATCATCTGCAGATTTTTCGTTAAAAGGGTAAAATAAGGTCTGTTGCCGGATATGACCGGAAAAACTATCAAAAACTATCATATTTCTCAGGAGGCTATACTGTGGACCTTAAGGTTATGAATGGTTTACTGACCCCAAAGACAGTAGCAATTATTGGCGCATCATCTACGCCTGGCAAGATTGGACATACTGTTGTAAAGAATCTAATTGAAAGCCAATATGGAGGGAAGATCTATCCTGTCAATCCAAAGGCAGATGAAATCCTTGGTATCAAATGCTATCCAACCATTGCAGACATTCCCGGTGAGGTAGATGCTGCGATCATGACCCTGCCGGCAAAATTCGTACTGGAAGCGGTTAAAGAATGTGGGGAAAAAGGAGTAAAAGGTGCCATTATCATCACTTCCGGGTTCAGTGAAGTCGGTGAAAAAGCATTGGAAGAAGAAATTGTGAAGACAGCTCATTCTTATGGAATGCGAATTTTAGGACCCAACATCGTGGGCGTGCTTTCCAATTCCGACAAATTCAACGGCTCTTTCGCTCCATTTCTTCCACTGAAGGGCAGCGGTTCACTCGTTTCTCAAAGTGGCGCTCTATTGATTGGTATTGATGCCTCGACCTATATGCGTGGGGTAGGTTTTGATAAATTGATCTCCATCGGCAACATGTCAGATGTCAGTTTTGCCGATACCATCGAATGGTTGGATCAAGACGAAAAAACCAAATGCATTTCCTTGTATATTGAAGGTTTCAAACAGGGTCGCAGAGTGATCGAGGTGGCACAGAAAGCCAAGAAACCGATCATTGGACTCAAATCTGGTGTTTCAGCTCATGGTGCTGCAGCCGCAGCTTCCCACACCGGGTCGTTAGCTGGTGCAGCCAAGATCTATGATGCTGCTTTCAAGCAAGCAGGCATCATCTGGGCATCAGATCTCAACAATTTATTCGATCGCACACTGGCACTTTCCCTACAGCCATCAATGCAGGGCGATAATCTACTGATCATCACCAATGGCGGTGGTGTAGGTGTGCTGGCTACCGATTCCGCTGAGAAGTTCGGCATCCCGCTCAAATTCGCTCCTGACGATGTGCAGACTGAATTAAAAAAACACATGCCTGAATTTGGCTCTGCCAAGAACCCAGTTGACCTCACCGGTATGGCAGGCACCGAATGGTATGGTGATTCCGTAAAATTTGCCATTCAGCACCCCTGGGTTGACGGATTGGTAGTTCTGTATTGTGAAACTGCTATGACCGATCCACTTGAGATCGCTAAAGGGATTCACAATGCCGTCAAAGAATCGGGGGTAACAGATAAACCCGTAACGGTCTCCTATGTCGGCGGTGAGAAATCTGAAAAAGCGATGAAATGGCTTGTCGAAAATGGTATTCCCGCTTATTCAGCTCCTGATCTGGCAATCAATGCCATCGCAGCATTACGCGAATATGCATTAAATAAAGAGAACAATCAGGGTAATGATCTTGATTTCAAAGGTACCGATAAGCAAAAAGCACTGAGTGTTATTGAAAAAGCCCGACGGGACGGCAGAGATGCTTTAACTGAGATCGAGGCTAAACAAATTTTTGAAGCATATCAATTGCCGGTAACTCATTCACGCGTGGCAAAGACTGAAGACGAAGCTGTAAAACTGGCTATCGAAATCGGATATCCGGTTGTGATGAAAATTGTATCCCCCCAGATCCTGCACAAATCAGATGCGGGTGGCGTGAAAGTCAATATCAAAGATGAAACTGCAGTAAGGGCTACTTACAACACTATTCTGCAAAACGCCAAAGCTTACAAAGCAGATGCGGATATCCATGGTATTCTGGTGCAGGAGATGGCTCCATTAGGTACCGAGGTCATTTTAGGGTCTGTGAATGATGCCACTTTTGGTCCTACAGTCATGTTCGGATTAGGCGGTATCTTTGTAGAAGTTTTGAAAGATGTCACTTTCCGCGTAGCTCCCTTCTCTAAGAAACAGGCTTTAGAAATGATGGCAGAGATCAAAGGGGCTCCCATTTTACAGGGTGTACGTGGTGAACTACCCCGTGATACAAATGCATTGGCGGATGCCATTTGCCGGTACGCTTATATGGTACTTGATCTTTCCGATGAGATCAGCGAATCAGACGCCAACCCGGTAATGGTCTATGAAAATGGTAAGGGTTTGAAAGTGGTGGATGCCCGTGTCATTCTAAAGAAAAAATAAACGAAGTTTATCCATTCTCGAATAAAGAAGAAGCTGGTTCTCTTACCCAGCTTCTTCTTTCATTTTTTCCCATTTTTTCCACGATCCGCGCCATGGATCGCTAACCGGCATGCGCTGATATGGTGGATAATCACAGCATATTTCACATAAAGTCTGCAGTTCACTCTTTAGATCATTCCATGCCTGGTCATGGATCTTTTTTTTCATAGCATTATACAGCGGATCAAGCCATTCCCATTCCTTGCGAAACTGATCTGCCTTCACCCAATAACCACGCTTTTCCCAGGGTTGGATGGTCTTCTGCACAGAATTACTTATCTCCCGGAGTGTCAAGAAAATGAATACACCAATATCTTTGTAGTTATCATCTACCCGGTTATCTTGAGGGAGGTGCCGTAATGCAGTTGCAACAAACCTCATATACGATGTACGTTGACTGGAATAATTATTGCGATTGATGACCCGTGACATTTTTCTCCATGTTTCTTAACAATATGAAAGAAAGATTATACTCTGCATTGACGCGTTTTCATCAATCGCATATAATTTCTTGGCTATTGGGGAAGTGCTGGAACTGGCAGACAGGCGTGACTTAGGATCACGTGCCGCAAGGCGTGAGGGTTCAAGTCCCTCCTTCCCCACAGGCTAAAAATTCAAGCAAAGTAAGGAAATCTATCTTGAAATTCGAAAAAAAAGCACTTAAAGACAATCAAGTTCAATTAACTGTGGATTTTGACCAGGAAACATTTGATAAATACAAGAATTCTGCAGCAAGAAAGATTTCTTCCAAATCAAAAGTACCCGGCTTCCGCCCCGGAAAAGCACCTCTGGACATCGTAAAGAGAATCTATGGTGATGACTATGTGGATGAAGAAGCACTTGAACTGCTAGTACATGATAAGTATCCCGAGCTTTTGAACGAAGCGGATATTCAACCAGCCGCTGCCGGAAAATTAGAGAAAGTTGAGAAACTCAACCCACCTAAATTGGTTTTCGTTGTGCCACTCGAGCCAGTGATCGAGTTAGGCGATTACAAATCCATCCGCATGAAATATGAACTGCCAGAGATCACAGATATGGATATCAACGAAGTAATCCACAACCTCCAGCTCAATTATGCCACCGCCGAAACCACAGATCGGGAAGCAAAGAAAGGTGACCTGGTCAACTTCAAACTAACTGCGGATATTATTAACCCGGATGAAGATCAGTCTAGCGACCTTCTAAAAGACTCTCCCTATCAGATGGTGATTGGCGAAAAACAGCGCGAAGAATTCCCTTATGAAGGTTTCGACAAAGAATTGATCGGATTGAAGGAAAATGACACCAAGGAGCTGTCTTATAAATATCCAAAGAACGCTTCACTCGAAAAACTGCAGGGCAAAGAAGTCAAATTCAATATTGCCGTGACTGGTGTTAAAGCACTAAAACTACCAGAAGTTACGGACGATTTTGCCAAAGACGTCAGTGGGTTGGATTCCTTAGAAACCTTGAAAACATCCATCAAAAATCAGCTCGCCTATAACAAGAATGCGGATTATGAAGAGAAATATTACAACGCTCTGATCGATGAGATCATCAAGAAATCGAAGATCGCCTTTCCACCGGTATTGTTGGATGATGAGATCCAGCAGGTGCTGCATGAATTCGAACATAATCTGGCACATCAAAATATGGATATGGAAACCTTCCTGAAACTGAACAAGATGGAAGAAGCCGATTTCATCGAAAAAGAGATCAAACCAGTTGCCCAACGCCAGTTGGAGCATTCCCTAGTATTGGAACAGCTATCCAAAGCTGAAAACATTGAATTACAGACCGAAGATCTCGAACGAGTGTATCGCCAAACCATGTATGAATACCAAACACGCGATGATTTCAACAAAATCAAAAGAGAACTTTCGCCCAAGAAATTGGCAAATTCCGTATTGATGCAGGCAGCTTCACGATTGATGAACCGCCAGGTGCTGGATCGCATCAAACAGATTGCCAATGGCGAAGAAATTACTAAACCGGAAGAACAAGAAGAAGAAAAGGTTGAAAAAACACCCAAGCAGGTGAAAGCAGATAGCCCCAAAGCCGCGAAGAAAATGGCAGTAAAAGAGCCATATGTGAAAAGAGAAGAG
Source organism: Chloroflexota bacterium (assembly GCA_012798455.1). GTDB lineage: Bacteria > Chloroflexota > Anaerolineae > Anaerolineales > Anaerolineaceae > UBA4781. Next base: position 7,042 of record JAAZNC010000103.1, read on the forward strand.
GTTAAAAATGAATGAGCATGATTTTTCCGCCGTCATTCCTATGGTCATTGAATCATCTAGCCGCGGTGAACGCTCCTATGATATCTATTCGCTCTTATTACGTGAACGGATCGTATTCGTAGGATCAGCCATCAATGATCAGGTAGCCAATGTGGTTGTAGCACAGTTGTTATACTTAAATCGTGAAGATTCTGAAAAAGAAATCCACATGTATATCAACTCACCAGGAGGACAGATATATTCCGGGCTAGCAATTTACGATACCATGAAGATGATCCCCAACCCCATCAGCACGGTGGCCGTAGGTGTCACAGCATCCTTTGGGACTGTTCTGCTGACCGCTGGAACAAGGGGCAAACGTTACGCTTTACCACATGCCACCATCCACATGCACCAACCACTGGGGGGTGCAGAAGGGCAAGCTTCAGATATTGAGATCCAGGCACGCGAAATCCTGCGTTTGAAATCCCGTCTGAATGAGATCCTCTCAGCCTGCACCGCTCAGCCCATTGATGTGATCGAGCGCGATACCGAACGTGATCTTTATCTCAGCGCCGAACAAGCGGTAGAATATGGATTGGTGGATAAAGTTCTCGCACCAATGCAAAATAACTAATACAATATCACCTTATGAAGTACAATAATGCCGGAACCCTATCTTGGATTCCGGTATTTTTTATCGGAGAATATAATGAACAAGTCCCTTAGTGATATCAAAGCAGCCATCCTCGATATGGATGGTGTCATCTGGAAAAGTCATCAACCGCTATGTGACTTAAACCAACTTTTTGAAGAATTCAAACGTCACCAGATCAAATTCCTGTTTGCGACCAACAACGCCATGAGTACTGTTGAACAGTACGTCAAGAAGTTTGCCTCAATGGATGCAATAGTTGAATCATGGCAGATACTTACTTCTTCTATTGCTACAGGATACATACTTTCAAAAGATTTCCCTGCCGGAGGACCTATTCACGTGATGGGTTCTCAAGCACTGGAAAGCACTCTGGCGGAGTATAAATTCACCAATACTGACAAAGATCCCATCGCTGTGGTCGGTGGTCTGGATCCATTGACCTCTTATGAACGGTTAAGGAAAGCGTCTTTTTTTATTCAATCCGGTATCCCTTTTTATTTCACCAATCCGGACGCAACCTACCCCACACCAGAAGGTCTGTGTCCGGGTGCTGGCACCTTCTTGGCTGCTTTGGAAACTGCTTCGGGGGTAAAAGCCAAACTTGCTGGTAAACCACTACCCTATATATTTGAAGCAGGGTTGGAACGCCTGAAAATTCCAGCACAACAAACCCTGGTGATCGGGGATCGTTTGGAGACCGATATTCTGGGTGGTTATCGCGCGGGATGTAAGACCGCATTAGTTTTGACCGGCGTAGCAACCCGTGCTGACCTGGAGAGCTGGTCACCCGCACCAGATATCGTGGTTGAAAATGTGATGGATCTTTTTGATCTAGTGGAATAATAGTAATCGTGAAATGCATTTTGGATCTGGATAAAGAGCAACTTCGCCACTACCTAGCAACCACTCAACAACCACCATACCGGTGGCAACAGATATGGCATGGATTGTATGTCTCTTATTTTCAATCCTGGCAGGAATTCAGCAATCTCTCACAAGATCTACGTAAAGAGCTTGAACAAGATTTTTCCATTCTTCCATTCACACAGATCAGCGAGGTTCGATCAGACGATGGCTTGACTCACAAGGTTCTCTTCCAGCTCAGTAATAAGAATCCCATAGAAACTGTGCTCATGCAATATGATCAACGTATCTCGGTCTGCATATCCAGCCAATCTGGCTGCCCGATCGGGTGTGAGTTTTGTGCTACAGGGAAAATGGGATTAAAACAGAATCTCAGCAGTGGTGAGATCATCGCCCAGATACTTTATTTCTCCCGAATGCTCAAGGAGCAGGACTTGGAGATCACCAATATTGTGATGATGGGCATGGGAGAGCCTTTTTTAAATTATTCCGAAGTGCAAAATGCGCTTGAAAGGCTTAATGATCATGAGGGAATCAATATCGGTGCACGTCGCATCACTCTCTCTACTATTGGCATTCCCAGCCAGATTCTTCAATTCGCTATTGATTTCCCTCAGACCAATCTGGCAGTCAGCCTGCATGCACCTACCAATCATCAACGCGAGCAACTCATACCAATCAACAAAAAATACCCTATCGAAGAGATATTGAAAGCAGTACGGGAATATATCCATATAACCAACCGGAGGGTCACTTTCGAATATGTCATGATCAATGCTTTCAACGATAATCATGAGGATGCTCTACTCTTAGCAGAATTATTACAAAATATGCTTTGCCACGTCAATTTGATCCCAATGAACAACACTACAGCTTTCAGCGGGTTACCCTCACCCATTGATAGAATTCAAGCTTTTCAAAAAGTGCTTACCAACCACCATATTCCCACCACCATCCGTTTCAGCAAAGGAACGCAGATCCAAGCTGGTTGCGGGCAACTGGCTGGTCGACTTTCTTGAATCCCATTTTCCGCATATAATTGCTTCAGTATCCAAATGAAATCAAATAATGAGGAGCGCATAGTGCAGGATTTACTAGATCGTATTGAAGATTGTCGTTCAAAATTACTCACACTCAAGGAGCATCTTTGACTGGGACAATAAGAAAAACCGTCTAGCTCAACTTTCCAAAGAATCAGAATCCAACTCGTTTTGGGAAAATCCAAACCAAGCTCGTCAGACCATGAAGATCATATCTGATCTGAATGAAGAGATCCAGGCATGGGATAAATTAAACAGTAATACCCAATCAATTCATGATCTGATAATGTTGGATGATGAATCTTTACGTCCAGAACTGGAAAAAGAGATTCAATCTCTGGAAAAGAAGATTGATACCCTAGAATTCGACACTCTCCTCTCAGGTTCATACGATAAAGGAAATGCTTTGCTTTCCATCAATGCCGGAGCTGGCGGCACGGATGCTCAAGACTGGGCCGCCATGTTGGAGCGTATGTATTTGCGTTGGGCAGAAAAATCGGGTTTCAAATCTGAGATCATCCATTTAACTGAAGGTGAAGAAGCTGGTATCAAGAGTGTGACTATCTCCATATCGGGTAAATACGCCTATGGCTACCTACATGCCGAAAAAGGGGTTCACCGCCTGGTACGCCTTTCCCCCTTCGATGCTGCCCACCGTCGACATACTTCCTTTGTTCAGGTGGAGGTTTTACCAGAAGTTACTGCCGAAGACCCCGAAATAACTATCAACTCTGATGACCTGGAGATAGACGTATTCAAATCTGCCGGAGCAGGTGGGCAGAATGTGCAGAAGAACGCCACTGCTATACGCATTACTCATAAACCAACCGGCATTGTAGTCACCTGTCAGAACGAACGTTCTCAACTGCAAAACAAAGAAAATGCCATGAAAGTGCTACGCGGTCGCCTTTACCAAATTAAATTGGAGGAACAGGAAAAACAGATCGCAAAACTCAAAGGGGAATTCCAGAAGATCGAATGGGGCAGCCAAATTCGTTCTTATGTATTACATCCCTACCAGATGGTGAAAGATCACCGTACAGATTATGAAGAAGGCAATACTCAGGCTGTTCTCGATGGAGATATAGATGGTTTTATTCAATCCTATTTGAAATCGGTAAAGAAGTAAAAGATTCCTGCCGATACCGGCAGGAATCTTTTACTAATCCAGTACACGTGCCAGTTCGAACAATTGCATATCCAATTGTTTGGTCTTACCAACCACATCCTTCAAGGGAGTAGTCTTTAGTGCATTATTCACCCACCCTACCAGTACGCCATACTCACCACGTTCCAGGCTAGCCACCGCTCCAGCACCCAGTCGACTCGCCAATATGCGATCCTGCGCACTGGGAGAGCCACCGCGCTGCACGTGTCCTAAAATAGTCACTCGCAGTGCAAAACCGATTTCCTCATGGTGCTCAGTGAAATATTCGGCTAATTTTGTGGCATTATACTTGGCACCTTCTGCCACCACCACAATGGCATGTGATTTGCCGCGTTCATAAGCATTGGAAAGTACTTCAACAATCTCTTCCGGCTCGACATTCACTTCCGGAAGAGTCACTGTTTCAGCACCACCGGCAATGGCTGCCATCAAAGCCAAGTATCCACATTTCCTACCCATCACTTCGATCAGGAAGGCACGTTGATGGGAAGAACCCGTTACTTTCAATCTGTCAATTGCTTCCAGAGCAATATTTAACGCCGTGTCGACACCAATTGTAATATCAGAACCAACCAAATCATTATCAATGGTAGAAGCAACTCCTACCACCGGAAATCCCATTTCTGACAATAAATAAGAACCTGTTTGAGAACCATTCCCCCCTATTACAACCAATCCTTCAATTCCATTGCTGTTCAAAGCTCGCAGAGCTTTCTTCCTTCCAGCTTCAGTCTTGAATTCCTCACACCGGGCACTGCCCAGGAACGTTCCTCCTTTTTGGATGATCCCACCTACATCACGCGCACCTAGTGGTATAAATTTTCCATCGATCAGTCCGGAATACCCCAATGGAATGCCATAAACATCCATCTCTTTTTGTGATCCGGATCTCACAACTGCTCGAATGGCTGCATTCATGCCGGGGGCATCGCCGCCACTCGTTAATACTGCGATTTTCTTCATATCCATACTCCCATACATAAAAAATCATTGTATTCTAACATAATCACGTCGTAATCAATCCAGTTTAGTGATATTCTTAACTGGCTAAAGAAAAGGATTTTGATTAAATCAATTATACAATTTACGCAAAAAGAATAGAAAAAAAATGGCAAATAAAGCATCATATCTTCACGACCACCCAATATTATCTATTCAACGAGGAAAAGCAGTCCATTTTACCTGGAAACAAGAGGAATTTCATGCTTTTGAAACCGATACCATCGCGTCCGCGCTGATCGCGAACGGGATCCATGTTTTTCAGCATCACCACAAAGATCATTCTCCTCAGGGAATCTATTGTGCCAATGGACAGTGCTCACAATGTCTGGTTCTGGTCAATGGATCCCCTCGCAAAGCCTGTATGGAGCTCATTCGCGACGGTATGCAGCTAGAACCATTAGAAGGATTATCCTTTCTTCCCGCACAATCATCCACAGATATATCACACTTACCACTTCTTAACCACAAGGTTCAGGTTTTGGTCATCGGTGGTGGTCCGGCAGGACTTTCGGCGGCAATCGAACTGGGTAGCCAGGGCATCCAAACCTTGTTGGTAGATGACAAAGGCAACCTGGGAGGAAAACTGGTATTGCAGACGCATCGTTTCTTCGGTTCGAAGGAAATGGTCTATGCCGGCACACGGGGCATTGATATCGCCACTATTCTGTCCGAGAAGGTACAGCAACTCACTAGTGTTGAAACATGGTTAAAGTCTCCGGTTGTGGCAGTTTTCAGCGACCACCAAGTGGGAATTCTAAAAAACAACCGGCAATATGCTTTGGTTGAACCTGACATCCTGTTGATCGCCACTGGTGCTCGCGAGAAATCTTTATTATTTCCCGGTAATTCGTTACCAGGAATTTCCGGAGCGGGCGCTTTTCAAACATTACTCAACCGTGATGGTGTCATCCCCGGCAAGCGTTATTTTATTGTCGGTGGTGGGAATGTGGGTTTGATCACCGCTTACCATGCTCTGCAAGCCGGTATCCAAGTACAAGGATTAGTTGAGATCATGCCACAGTGTGGCGGATATCAAGTCCATCTTGATAAGATCAAACGCTTGGGAATACCAATTTACACCTCTCATACAGTGCTATGTGCGAATGGGAAAGAACATGTTGAATCGATCACCATCGCTCAGGTAGATAAAAATCTCAAGCCGATGCTAGGTAGCGAAAAGACCATCACTTGCGACGGGATCCTTATTGCAGCGGGATTGAACCCGGTCGATGAATTTTTCCAGCAAGCTCAAGAATTTGGTTTTCAGGTATATGCTGCAGGAGATGCACAAGCGATCGCCGAAGCTTCCGCTGCCATCGTTTCGGGAAAAATCACTGCTAAAAAAATCATACAAATATGCGAGCCTGACATCAGTCATGATGGCGAAATTAGAGACCTCACCAAACTAAAGAACATACTTTCATCCAAACCCGGCAAAATACAAGTGACACAAAATTCTAGCAAATCGGATATCAAACCAGTCTTTCACTGCGTTCAAGAGATCCCTTGCAACCCATGTTCTGCCTTATGCGTAGAGCAACTCATCCATATTCCGTCCGACAATATCATGGCAATACCTGATTTCATCGATCCCGAGGGAAAATGTCTGGGTTGCGCAAAATGTGTGTTGGGTTGCCCCGGGTTGGCGATCACACTGGTCGATTACCGCAAGGATCCCGAATTCCCCTTTGTCTTCCTACCTTATGAACTCCCCGTAAATAAAGAGGACGTCATGGGATTATCTTTTCCGGTAACTAATCGTGAAGGAACCATCATTGGTAATGCCAAGGTCATCAATGTAATCAGATCGACAAAGTCCAACCATACCACATTAATAAAAGTGCTTGCCCCTGCCAATATTGCAGAGAAGATCGCGGGCATTCAATTTGTTAGAACCAGGGAGGTCCTCATGGCAATGCCCGCCAAAAATGATCTTGAAAATGAAACTATTGTATGTCGTTGTGAACGGGTTACTGCTGGAGAGATTCGTGAACTGATCTGCAGTGGCATACGCGACTTGAATCTGATTAAAGCCATCTCACGAGCGGGTATGGGGGCATGCGGTGGAAAGACCTGTGAGTCTCTCATCTTGCAGCTTATGAAAGAAGCAGGAATTGCTTCACAGGAGGTTACATCCTTCTCCAAGCGCCCACTCAATATGGAAATCACCCTGCAAACTTTTGCGGAACAACCCAAAGAAAGTGATAGATCATAAGGCGATGGCCCATAATTACGATGTGATCATTATTGGGGCTGGCTCGGTAGGGGTGCCAGTAGCTTTTTACCTCGCTAAAGCCGGGCGGAAAGTGCTTGTGCTAGACAATCGCCCCAGCATTGGGCAGGCTTCCAATAAAGCAGCCATCGGGGGTATCCGCGCTACACATTCCGACCAATCCAAAGCCTGGTTGTGCCAGCGAAGTATTCAAACTTTCTCCACGTGGAAACAAACATATGGGGATGATATTGAATGGAAGAAGGGTGGCTATGTATATGCGGTTTACCGTGATGAAGATGAACGCAGTCTAAAGACACTCCTAAAGAAACAGAAATCATGGGAAATGAACATTGATTGGCTTGAACCCGCTGTTTTACTCGATGTAGTGCCAAGTCTCAATCCCGATCAGCTGGTGGGTGGTACCTATTCACCAGATGATGGGCACGCCTCTCCGCTGCTCTCACTGGTAGCTTTCTATCGTCACGCCGTTCAAAACAAGGCAGTTTTTCATTTCAATGAAACCGTGACCGGGCTGATCAGGGAAAAGGGAAGAATCACTGGTATAAAAACTTCCTCTCAAATCTACCATGCCCAATGGGTGATCAACGCTGCCGGGGCGTGGGCAGCGCACATTGGCGCCATGGCTGGCATCAATATCCCATTGACTCCTGAATCACATGAAGCGGGCATCACCGAACCAGTGCAGACCTTCATTGATCCACTGGTGGTCGATATCAGACCCACAGCCAAGACCTCTAATTTCTATTTCTACCAACATGCCACCGGGCAGGTGCTCTTCTGTTACTCCCCCCAGCCACCCATTCCTGGGTTTGACACTCGTGTTACTTCTGAATTTCTCCCCATCGCTGCCAGAAGACTGATCGACCTGGTTCCAAGATTACGCGCCATTCGCGTGCGGCGGACATGGCGGGGGTTATATCCGATGACCCCTGATGGTTCGCCCTATCTCGGATTGGTAGAAGAGACTCCCGGATTGATACTGGCTGCCGGAATGTGTGGGCAGGGTTTTATGCTGGGACCCGGCATCGCCGAAATCCTCACTGACTTGATCGTAGATTCCCTTTCGTCAAAACAACAGGAAATTCTTAAAAATCTTTCGCTTTCCAGACAGATTTCCACTATAGAGATGTTAAAATAAGTTGCTCGCAATTTTCTGTGAAAAGGATTTTTTAATGGAACAAACGATCGTTAATATTCCTGTTGGAATTTTGTACAAATTCATGATGGCGGTCTTCATAGGTTCAGGGATCTCAGAAAAAGATGCCAAAACTTGTGCGGACGTATTAATCAAATCTGACCTGCGTGGTATTGAATCACACGGTATTGGTCGTCTGCGTATGTATTATGATCGATTGAAAGCTGGTTTAATCGAACCTTCTGCAACTCCTATTATCGTGAGAGAATCTCCCACCACGGCAGTCATTGACGGAAATCATGGTATGGGCATGGTGATCGCCGTCCAATCTATGCAAATCGCAATCGACAAAGCCCGGCAATATGGCATGGGTGCGGTAGCGGTGCGTAATTCCACACATTTTGGGATCGATGGTTACTATCCGCTCATGGCAATCGAACAAAACATGATCGGTATGAGCTTCACCAATGCTCGACCTTGCGTATCACCCACCCATGGCACCCAACCCACTCTGGGAACCAATCCGATCAGTTTTGGTGCTCCTACCGATGAGGAGTGTCCATTTCTCTATGATGGAGCTACCTCTATCACCCAGCGCGGCAAGATTGAAGTTCTTTCGCGCGCTGAAAAGCCGGTACCGGCTGGGTGGGTAATCGATCAGAACAATCGCCCTATGCTGGATGCTGACCAAATTTTAGATGAGATTCTGGTCGATAATGCTGCGTTGCTGCCATTAGGCGGAGAAAACGAACTGCTGGGAGGGCACAAAGGTTACTGTCTTTCCACTATTGTGGAAATCCTTTCCTCTGCCCTACAAAATGGTGCTTTTCTCTTCCAGTTATCTGGCTTAAATAAAGAGAATCAACCCACTCGTTTCAGGGTCGGTCATTTCTTTATGGCAATGGACATCGCTAGTTTCTTACCCCCGGAGGAATTCAAGCATAACATTGGTGAACTTCTGCGCATTCTGCGCTCAACTCGTAAAGCGCCAGGGCAGGAGCGTATCTACACTGCTGGTGAAAAAGAGTTCGAAATGGAAAAAAACGTTCAGGCAAATGGTGTACCGATCAACGCTAATTTACACAAGGACATCCTGTTTCTTCAACAGGAGTTGAATTTGCCTGGTTTCATTTTTGCGGATTGATATGAAAATACGCGGCATCATTTTTGATTTCGACGGGTTGATCCTGGATACGGAAACACCCGAAGTAATGGCATGGGAAAATGTTTTCAAGCAATTTGGGCACACTTTTCCCCTGGATCGTTATTTGGGAATGATTGGAAAGGCTTCCAACAATCATTTCGTACATGGTTTTCTGCGCGAATATGGTTTGACTGAGGATCAACTTCAAACAGCATTACATAAACACCATGCCACCCTCGCCAGAACCGGTTACCTGGATAAACCACGAGCTGGCATCTTGGATTTCATCCAATCTGCTCAACAAGCCGAATTACGGTTAGGGGTGGCATCCAATTCCTTCGCAAGTTGGGTTTGTGGTAATTTATCCCGTTTGAATATGAAACATTTGTTTGACCCTATCTGCACCCGGGATAATGTGACCAATGGTAAACCTGACCCAGAGTTATACAACCTTGTTTTGCAAAAATGGGAGTTCACGCCACAAGAAGCACTAGTATTAGAAGATTCCCCGAATGGCATACTGGCTGCTAAACGTGCAGGATTGCTCTGTATCGTTGTTCCCAACCCCATTACCAGTAAAATGGATCTTTCCAAGGCAGATATGATATTTCCTTCATTTGAGGATTTTACTCTCCAAGAAATATTATCCAAATTCGAGAATTACCTTGAAGATTGAAAGAATTTTGATGAATGCAGATTATACTTAGCTAATAATTACGGACGTTTATGGATATAGAATCTCTGCTTTCCAAGCTCCCTGAATCATACACAATCGTTGATCGTGACTTAATCACACGCGCCTACAAATTTGCAGAGAAAGCCCATGAAGGACAGAAACGTCTCTCTGGCGAACCCTATATTACCCATTGTATCGCAGTGGCAGAAATCTTAATCGATCTGCAGGTTCCTCCAGAGGTCATCGCCGCCGCATTACTGCACGATACTGTCGAAGATACTGCAGTTACCTTGAAAGATTTGGATAGCAAATTCGGCAGTGAGATCACCAGATTGGTGGATGGGGTAACAAAGTTAACCAATATTCCGCGTGTTTCCAGAGCAGATCAGATAACCAACAAAACAAACGCAGAGGACAAAAACGTCGCCAGTGATGAGGAAGATGAGGAGGAAAATCCAACGGTCGCCTCACAATTACGCAGTCGTCGCCATGAGTTAGCAGCAGAAACATTACGAAAAATGTTGTTGGCAATGGGTGACGATATCCGCGTGGTTGTGATCAAACTGGCAGATCGTTTGCACAATATGCGCACTCTCAGTCACATGCCCGATAAAAAGCGTTATAGCATTGCCAAGGAAACGCTGGAGATCTTCGCACCTTTGGCCAACCGTCTGGGAATCTGGCAATTAAAATGGGAATTGGAAGACCTTTCGCTGCGATATATCAGCCCCGCAGCTTATAAAGAAATTGCACAAAAATTATCCGATCGCCGCAAAAACCGCGAAGCTGAAATTGCTCACATCATCGATGATCTAACAGCTTTGATGAAAAAAGGCAAAATAGAAGCAGAAATAACAGGGCGTCCCAAACACATCTATTCCATCTATCGCAAAATGACTGACAAAGGACAACCTTTTGAGATGGTACGTGACCTGCGCGGTGTACGCCTGATCGTGCCGGATGTTCCTTCTTGTTATGCTGCATTGGGTCTGATCCACACCAACTGGCGCCCTATTCCCAATGAATTCGACGACTACATCGCCGCCCCAAAAGATAATTTTTACCGCTCCCTGCACACAGCGGTTATTTATGCTGATGGAAAACCACTTGAGGTGCAGATCCGCACTCCTGAAATGAATCAGAACGCCGAATTCGGTATCGCGGCTCACTGGCTGTATAAGGAAAAGAAACCTTTTACCGACTCTTACCAACAGCGTATCAACTGGCTGCGCAAATTGATGGATTGGAAAACAGACGTTGATGATGCCCAGGAATTTGTCGATAGCATGAAAAGCGATGTTTTTGAAGATCGCGTTTATGTGTTCACTCCGCGCGGTGATATCATCGACCTCCCCAGCGGTTCTACTCCCATCGATTTCGCTTACCATGTGCATACTGAGATAGGTAACCGTTGCCGTGGCGCCAAGGTCAACGGCAAACTGGTTTCATTGGATTATCATCTACAAACCGGGGATCAACTAGAGATCCTTACTTCCAAACATGGTGGACCATCTCGGGATTGGCTAAACCTCAATCTTGGCTTGGTTAAAACACAACGCGCTCGTTCGAAGATCCGGCAGTGGTTTAAAAAGCAAGATCGTGAACAGAATCTCAACCAGGGACGTGATATTCTAGATCGCGAAATGCATCGTCTAGGTTTGACAGATGTCAATATTGAAGATTTGGCACAATCCCTGGAATTGAAGAACGAGGAGGATCTTTTTATTTCACTCGGTTGCGGTGATCTTTCAATTCGCAAGATCATCAATAAACTGAATGATGTAGAAAAAGATTCCGAAGACCCCCTCTTTCAACTACATGCACCAACGGTAGAAAAGGAAGATCTAGACGCAGTCAATGTGCTGGGGTTAAGCGGCATTCTCACCCACTTTGCACGCTGCTGTAAGCCCGCTCCAGGGGATGCAATTACCGGTTACATCACGCGCGGACGAGGTGTGACCATCCACCGCCAAGATTGTCCCAATATGCTCTCGGTTAAAGACAAGGAACGTGTTATCAAGGTAGATTGGGGAGAGGCTCATCGCACTTTCCCAGTCACCGTTCAGATCAAAGCTTATGATCGCCAAGGATTGATGAATGACATCTCTTCCATTCTCAGCAATGAAGGTATCAACCTGCGCGACATCAAAATAAACATCAACAATAATCTGGCATCCATCAATTTACTGCTGGATATCATGGATATCAGCCAACTGAGTCGCGTGTTGACACGCATTGAATCACTGCCAAATGTGATGGAAGCTTTTCGCACTCGCGGTGGATAAAAAAACGAGCGAAACTTTTCATCCGCTCGTTTTTTTGTTCAGAAAGCCTTGATGTATTGAAAAACTGTTATTTGTTCACCTGCAATTCAACGATCCCGAATACCCAGCGATTCGCAGGAGTCAAGGGTGTGACCAAGCGAATAGGTCCTTTGTCGGGAGTGACAGTGACAATCCATTCTTCAGAATTTTTCAGGGCGACAATGGCACCGGTTAATTCTTCTTTGGCGATCTCAATGGAGTATCCATCAGATGCAATAGCTGTGATAGAAACATAATCATCGGCGGCACCGGCCTGGACAAGGATATCATCCAGCTTGACGCCAGACCAAGAAGTGATTTCATCCTCACCGGTAGATTTTTCCATCATGATATCGTTTAAATCAGTTTGATCCATCTTTGCCAGATCAGCGAAGGAAAATTCCATGGGAGTAGCAACTTCTCCCGAGATCTTTAACGTCCAATCAACATTGGGTATCTTGGCACCACAGCCAACCAGGAATCCCATCACTAAAACCAGTGTAAGAAGTGTAGTATTTTTCTTTGTCATTTTCTCTTTTCTCCTTTTTGTTTCGGCTTTCGAACTGTTTACTTATTGTGCAAGATGATATAAATACCCATATCATCCAGGATCAAATTACCATGATTCCCCAGTTCAGAATCTCCTATCACATTATGCATTCCATGATCTGGGAAGATCACTGCCAGGGTACTGGCAGGTAATTCTTGTAAAAGTTGTCCCATCATTTGATCGATCTCTTTGACCTTTACCCTCCATTCTTCAGAATAAGGACCATAGGTATGCCCCACATCATCAATCCCGTGAAAATGGACCATGGTAAGACTGGGAATTCCTGCCTGAAAGGCTTCCTGGGCATGATTGAAGACGTTATCATCGGTCGAACCATCTCCATCTCGATCGCCAGAAAGAACGATCTCAGCATTAGGGTAATTAAAAGGCGTGCTGCTTCCTTCGATTATCAATACTTTCTGTCCGCTATCTTTAACTGCGGCAATGATACTGGGAACGTTCAAACTTCGAATTCCAGATACCCATACCCCATTTTGGGTTGAATCCAATCCGGATAGCAATGCGGCTGTCACGGTGCTGGTTTTTGGTGGATAGATGCTGTAAGAAGGATAAAAATCACCTGCCATAGATAGGTTAGGAAGGATCCCTTCTTGTTCTGCGTATTGGAATTGTTCGTAACCGAAGCCATCCAAAAAGAACCACACCACATGGTCAACAGGCATCGATGAAAGTACAAACCCGGAATTTTTATCACCAAATGAGATGCCCAGTGCTTCGGCGGTTAGAACTGCTACATCGGTGATGGAATGCTCAACAGCAAAACCGAATCCTCCGCGATGAACATTGAGCTGGTCAATCGTATAGAGCTGCCCGTCAATTTCGATCTGGCTCACATTTCGCCAATAAATATTTTCAGCAATTTCTTTCCATGCATAAGTGGTGATAGCCTCATCCTGAATGATATCGACCGAATCAACCACTTTCACCCCATTCTGATAAAAAAGATATTCGAGGGGCAGGTCATAATCTTTTTCATCAGCTATATTGACCCCGGCTTCGATCTCGTGATACATATCACGTGTGACAGTGATTTCTTGCTGATCAATATTCACTATCAGATCATCGTTGGCGTGCGAGCAGGCACTGAAAAGGATTATGGATAAAAATGATAGGGATATAAGTATACTTCTCCATCGTCGCATGATCACTCTCCCTCGATCGAGACCACATCAAAGAGCCAGTTGTTGCGTCCCATTTCAGGGATGATCAACACCACCGATGTGGATTGTTTGGTAAGAATGGCATTTTTCACTTCATCAACAAACCGACTGCTGACCGTACCGTCTTGGAGCGTGAATTTGATATCAGTAAATTTGGTCAGGTCCAGCAGATCATCCAAGGCGGCTCCTTCGATACGACTGGAAGTGTACGCCTGCCGAGTCTCCCCATCTTCTTCGCTACGGAACATGACCTTGGCCTCTTCAACCGTGATCGAAGTGGTTTTCCCCAACAGTAAGCGACCGATAGAAGTAGCCTGTCCATCAATAACGAGAGGAGTGTCTTCCCCAATAATGATGATCTTGGCAACACCTTTTACCCAGGTTGACTCATGCAGATCATCCGAGGCAAAGCGAATGCCATCTTCATAGGGAAGAAACATGGCGTTTGGTGTGACATCATCCTTATTCACCGTCACAAATTCACCATCGCGGGTGTACATGGTAAAACTCTGATACCCGCTGATCTCCCATTTTTCCATGAACTGATCCACGGTGAGAAAAGTGTTTGGTAAATCCGAATAGCTGAAGAAATGATTAGTAGGGATGTAGATCACTTTTTCCACATCACCGGTAACCTCCACCATGGTATAAAAATACAATTCCGGCAGTTCCACCGAACCATGTTCATCATGGCAGGTACTGCAAGTATGAAATTCCTCCTTGGTATCATGGCATTCCGCACATTCATGCATAGTGGTACTTTCTTCCCAAAGGGTATCAAAGGTGTAATTGGTCAATACCCGCACAGGTAATTGCTTAATGGAAAGCGCTATCACCAATGCAACTAAAGCAATCACACCCATAATTATCCCGACTACTTTTAATACTTTCTTATTCTTTTGTGATTTCATATAACTCCTTTCATAGAAATAAATAGGATCAATATTGCCGGAACCAGTACCAATGAAATAACATCCGATATTCTAAACCGCAGGAGATTGCGATAAGTGCGTTTTTGATATCTACCGAAGCTTCTACCTTCCATGGAAATCGCAAGCCGATCAACACGATTTGCCAGAGAAAAAAGTACGGCATTTAAAAAAGTGGTCAAATGGTAGAAATTCGTAGCAGGTTTTTTAATGTTGTATCGTGCACCACGCAACCTCTGCGCGTTCATGATCCTTTCTCCCTCGATAGATAGAACCGGAACCAGCCGCATGGAAGTTACGATCATAAAGGCATAACGGTATGGAATTCCAACCTGCATGAAAGCGTATGCCAGATCTGATGGTGAAGTGGTCAGGATAAATAAATAACTGCAAAGAATGATGATCATAAAACGGCAACTGATAATGACCGCACGTTGCAATCCTGCATCAGTAAGTGTCCAACCACTGATCTGCAACATTGCAGCCCCTTCCTGATAAAAAACGCACTGGATCAATGCAATTGTGAATGCTGTGATCAACGTTACGCGCATCCCATGGTAAAGAAATGGGTTTTGTTTGATCAGAAGAAAAGATAGAAATAACAATGCCAACAGTATTGATTGCAGAAATGCTGATTGAACAAAAAAGATCATGATGCCGATGCCCAGCAGTAAAATGAATTTGGTAAATGGGTGCAGGACATGCAGTATTGAATGTGCCGGAAAATATGCGATCTTTCTCATAGCCCCTTCGCCTCTTCCGGAATGTAATCCCTGTACCCATTCACCTGCCACCAGATGACCGCTTGTTGCAATGAAAGGTAGAAGCGAAGCTCGCCATTTTCGAGGAAAATGACTTCATCTGCAATGGAATACATCAATGCCGGGTCATGGATAGCCAGAATAATCGTTGCCCCCTGATCACACAGCATATGCAAACGTTCCAGAATGTAATTGACCTGATACCCATCCTGTCCGATGAATATTTCATCCAGCAATAGGATGGCAGGTGAAAACACCAGATTGGACGCGATATTCAGCCGTTTCTTCTCCCCATAACTCAAACGGTGTGGATGGAGATTACTCTTTTCATTCAATCCAAACTGCACCAGCAGATCATGGGCTAGTATGCCATGCAAATCATCTTTTTGTTGGAGATTTTGCAGGGCATAATACATTTCATCTTTCACACTGCTGGTAAAAAGCTGTTCATCCGCATTTTGGAAAACCATGCCTACCTGCGGGATTATTAAAGAATCTTTATCCTGTCCATCCAGACGTAGTGTTCCACTGGCAGGCTGTAAAATACCAGCTAGAGTTTTCAGCAGGGAACTTTTTCCTGAGCCATTATCACCCATCAAAGCAACAATATGACCTGCTTTAAGATACAATGACGGGATTGATAATTTAAAACCATTATCACTGACATAGGTCCAATCATGCAATTGCAAACGGTCAGGTGCATCCTGTGCACTGAGCCTCTGGAGGTTATTAAAACTTATGTTCTTGACCATCGCTAACGGGGAGGAATTCGTTTTACCATCATATTGTATCTTCCCCTCTTCGAGATAAATACAGCGCTCAAAAAGACTGGCAAACAAATGTATCTTATGCTCAACAATGATCACAGTTAAATTGGTACGATCATGCAGATCGCGCAACACCTCAAAGATATGCCGAGTAGACGCCAAATCAAGGTTGGAAGTTGGTTCATCCAGGATAAGGATGGTTGGGTGCAACGCCAGGATGGAAGCAATCGCGATCTTCTGTTTTTCTCCACCTGACAATTCAAACAACTGGCGTGAATACAGGTGTTCACAACCGGTCAACTTCAATGTTTCTCTAATTCGATCTTCCATTTCATCGGGTGGAACACATTTATTTTCCAACCCGAATGCCATCTCGTCCGCAACGTTCAGGGCACAAAATTGATCATCTGCATTTTGTTGTACAAGACCAACCACATCTGCGATCTTGTACAGTTCATTTTCACTCACATCCATCCCAGCGATCTCTATCCGTCCATCCATCAATGAATTTTTCCGTTGTTGGAGAATTCCAGCGATGGCATACGCAAGGGTGGTTTTGCCTGAACCCGATCTACCGCTGATGAGCAACCATTCGCCAGCAGAAATATGCAAACTGATATCATCCAGGACTGGTTTTTCACCCGGAGAATAGCAATAAGTAAAGTGGGTAAGGACAATATCCATCTAAATTACTGCAATGTTATGCTGTTCACATTGTCTAGCAAGACCTGACCCTGCAAAGTACCCAAGAGATAGTTCATACTGTATCCATCAATATTGACAAAAATACGGATGGTATCATCTTGCTCAATACTTACTTTATCAAGCGTAATATTGTCATTCCCATTCGAAAATACTGCTTGTTCATAAGGCGTTGGGAGGGTGAGGGTATCCAATACCAGGTATACCGCTACTCCCTGCAGTTTCTTCGAACCCGTCTCGAGTTCAAAGTACACGCTATCCATATCAAACTGCCAGTGCTGTGGATGGAATTCTGCTATTACATTCCCAGCCATGCTGATCGGAACAGGGACACTTTGAAAGACGGTAAGCTCTGCTACTCCTCGTACCCAAGCTTTGCTGTTGGTTGCGCCAACCACACTATAGCTGGCATCCTTACCTTCTCCACTGGCAACCAGGATAAGATGCGGATTACTGCGCACTTCATCCATAGTAATGAAGTAGCTATAACCATCGGTGGCGGTGACCAAGATCAGATCACTGTCGTCGCCGGCTCCTGCCTGTGCCAAGATATCTTTGATTGGATAACCCGTGTAAGTACCTGCCATTCCCTGCAGTTCACTTTCTACACTGATGGGGGTGATGGTGGTAGTCTGGGCATTGAATATCTGATCCGCTGTTACATTACCGGATAACACCACCTCTCCTGCCCCTTTGGCAGTTTGGGTATATACAAATGCAAACACGGCGCATAATAACACTCCCAGCAGAACAAATCCCACCCGAGTCCAATGCACTTTGCTGCCCATCATGGGTTG
Organism: Chloroflexota bacterium; assembly: GCA_012798455.1. GTDB lineage: Bacteria > Chloroflexota > Anaerolineae > Anaerolineales > Anaerolineaceae > UBA4781. The sequence goes on from JAAZNC010000103.1 coordinate 24,934, forward strand.
TGAGATGATGCCAGTTTTTGCCAGATTTTTAATGACAATCTGGCTGATAATGCCGCCAAATACCACACCAGAGAGGAATGCCATCCCTCCCACCACCAGCAAACTCCAAAATGCCAGTGAATCAGAGGGTACTGAAGCAAATATTTGAAACACAAACACATTAGAAGCTGCAGCCAGCCCACCCGCCAGAATATTCTTCCATAATGAGCTCAAGATTGGGAAATAAAAGATCAATTCCACAACCAAGCCCGCTACCACATCCACGATCAATACCAAAACGCCGTGGGTGTTGCCACTCAATAATTCCACCAGCCCTTTGAGCACTCCTGTGAGCACTGCCGTACCGGGTTTGTTGACGATCCCAACTGCCAGAAGAATCCACAAAATATGCAATCCTGCTGCCCACTGCGTTGTACCGGCAAAACCGAGCAGCGATTGGAAGAAATCGCCAATCATGTTGATATAGGTACTGGCTAGCCCACCGATGGCAGAAAAACCCGCGATAAAAAGCAGATCGCGTGTAGTGAAATAATAGCCCTTCTTCATTGCTCCGCTCCCGTTCATGATATTAAAAATATGCGCCTTCGGAAAGGCGCATATAAAACCGGATAATTCCCTTTATTATCCTTATTACATCTCCTTTCCAATGAGGGAGGCGTAAACGTTTCCATTTACACCCTAACGGTCTCAAAACCATAACATTCATCGTCGTAGATTAAGAGACTCGAAGATGCATTCTTTTTGCATTGTATCATAGAATTCATGTACACAAAATCATCGGATGATCCGGATCAGAAAAGCGGTATATGATTAACAATCCAATAACAAAATCGACCCTCGCCGACCCCACCCAGTCCGTTTTGCATTCATTAATGGCTTCTTCAGCAGACGCAAGGTTAACAAAACACGGCAATCTCTCTATAAAAACACGCATCACCGCGCGTTCCAGTGAATCAACCTTCTTCGTGAGTGATTATGAAACTGGGAAGCCGCATATATCAACCAACGAATACCGTAAAATCGCCAGTATCCAGGACGCTTATATTGCCCAACAGGATATGCTGCAAGTGGGGGGATACATCGGACTCGAACCCCAGTTCCGGGTAGCCTGCCGCTTGCTGGTAGAACGTTCCCATGCCAACATTGCCGCCATGCAGCAACAGCTTTACTTCCCTCCTGATGGGGATTTCCAACCCCAGTTCACCGTCATCATCACGCCGGATTTGCCTGCGGATGGCTATCCCGGGCAGCGTTTGATCACGGTGGACCTGGAGCATTACACCACCCGTGTGCTGGGTTCAGATTATTTCGGCGAATCAAAAAAAGGGGGGCTGCGCATGTGGAATCACTGGGTTTATCAGCAGGGTGGGTTGGCATTGCACGCCGGTTGCAAGATCTTTCCCGACCTGGTGAGCGGGGAAGAATTAGCATTGATCATCGGTCTTTCCGGTACCGGCAAGACCACCACCACCTTCCGCCAGCAGCGTGGCAGCTTACCCGTGCAGGATGATTTTTGTGCCTTTTTCCCTGATGGCAAAGTTTACGCCTCAGAAAACGGCTGCTTTGCCAAAACCTTTGGTCTGGATGCACACGATGAACCCACCATCTATCGCGCCCTTACCCAACCCGATTCATGGCTCGAAAATGTGAGCGTACGGGAAGACGGCAGTGTGGATTTCATGGACGGCAGCTACACTACCAACGGGCGTGGCACCTTTCAACTGGATGCCATTCCACATCGCGACCCGCGCAACCTGCCGCGCGTGAAATATATCTTCTTGCTCAATCGCAACTTCAACATCATCCCGGCGGTAGCAAAATTGAACCCACAACAGGCTTCTCTATATTTCATGTTGGGAGAAACCACCGGCACCTCCGCCGGAGGGAAAGCAGAAGCCGGCAAAGCGCTGCGTGTGCCGGGTACCAACCCCTTTTTCACCATGGATGATGCCCTGCAGGCGAATCGTTTTCATGAGGTAATCAACAATATTCCTGACCTAGAAATCTATTTATTGAACACCGGACGGGTTGGCGGGCATGACGATGATCCGCGTTCTAAGAAAGTGAAAATCAAACACAGTTCTGCCATCATTGAAGCCATTCTGAATCATACTATTCACTGGAAAAAGGACCCGCTGTTTGGTTATGAGATCGCTGCTATATTGCCAAGCTTTGATGATGAGGAATTATTAAATCCAGCCCTGTTATATAAAAATCAAGGACGAACTGCAGAATACGAATCCATCGTGGAACGTTTGCAGCAGGAACGCAGTGAATATCTGCAATACTATACCCAATTGGATATTTAGAAGATCAGAATAGAAGTATGGTGAAGATCAGGAGATCATTATTCTCCAAGATAGTGCCCATTTTTACTATTGTTGCTTTGCCCGTCTTTCTGTCCGGATCAGATCGATCAC
>JAAZNC010000104.1 GCA_012798455.1 Chloroflexota bacterium
ATACAGCAGATTGACGATCCCCAGGTTGAGGGCAGCCCCTAACAAGAGCCAGCCATTTTCATGCTTCCAGCGGGGCACCACGAAGATCACCAGCACGATCACCAGCAGTGCGGCAAGAATGAGGCGTGGCAAGCGTTCCTGCTGAAGACGTCCGGCACGCAGCGCATCCATGAGGGCAGCCGTATCCGCCACGGAAGTGATCAATGGCTGAACGCTGCTATCAAAACCTAAAGAGGTTTGATAGGAATGCAACAGGTTGTTTTGCTGGGCGAGCAGGGCTTGATCGAAATCAGCAGCCGACTGCCCGGCGGGAAGCCGGAGCATGTCGGTCAGGACACGCCCCTGATTGCTGGCAGGAAGGCTGGTACCCAGCAAGGCTGCCACGGAAGGGGCAATATCCGTCATGTCAATGTCAGCATAATGCCCCGGGATGACCCCGGCGCCCAACATGACGAATGGTTCCACCAGGGTAACCGCTTCATGCCCGCCGTGCCCACCCTGGTCAATCTGACCATGATCGGAAAAGATCAACAGGGTATCTTGCTGCAAGTCCAGTACCCCAGCGATGTCAGTCAGCATAGCATCCACGCGCGCAGCAGCGGCATTCCAATTGGGATGCTGTGGACCACCCTGATAGTGCCCGGCATAATCCACCTGATCAAGATGGACCAACACCAGTTGATAAGCAGGGTCTTCCAGCCAGGGCATGACCGCTTCCATCACGTCCTGATCGGCACTATTATCCTCATGCGGGGTATAGAAACCTGCGTCAATCCCGGAATTTGCCAGCATATCTTCAAACCAGAAATAACCGGAAACGGCGGTCTGCAAGCCAGCGCGCTGGGCAGCGGCAAAGATATCATCCTGAGTGAAGGTGCGCACATTCTCCTCGTCGGGGGGATTGGCTGGCTGGCTGTCGTTGATATCCGGCCAGGCGCCGGTCAGGATGGTGGTCCAACCGGGTGCAGAATAGGAGGGGGTACGGCTGTGCATGGTCGCCCAGGCAGCGGATTGGCGCAACCGGGTCAGGAAGGGCATGACCTGAGGATCGAGGGAGGTATCTTCGCGCAGAGCGTCCACCAGCACCAACACCACCCGCCGGGTGAGCGGGCTGCCGGCTGCCTGCCCCGCAACCGGCGGGTCTTGCGCCAGCGGAGAACGATAATCGAAGAGCGAATCTATGAGGGCATCCGCCCAGAAATAAGTAACGAGAGCAATGAGAACAAGGGAAATGATACCGATCCGGAGTGAGCGCTTTTTTTTCATCCATTTTTCCTTTTAATATTAATAAAAGAATTATCTATCACGGTCGTGATCAATGCCCTCACATCTTCTTGAACCTAGCCATTATATTACCAAAGAGAAACAGGCTTATGAGAATAGTGGATATTTTTTATCTTGTTTATGATTTTTCGGTAAATCTTTCAAGGTAAGTTCATTTTTGCCTGAAGCCATACTTCATCGAACATGCTTGTAGTCAACCTGCCGGTCTGGGTATTCTGACGGCTGGGATGATAGGATGCCAACAGCCAGGGTAGCTTAGGAAATTCATAAAATGCACCATGCACGAATCTTGGCTTTTTATCGAATTCATAGCCATAAAAACTTTGATAGATCTGCAGCAGGTTCTCAAAGGCGATGCTGCCCAATGCCATAAAACCCTGCAAATTATATAATAACTGGATCTCCGCTATCAAATAGGGGCGGCAGTTCAACAGTTCCTGTCTGGCAGGTCTATTTTGGGGAGGAGCGCAGCGCCCCACAGCCGTGATGTAGACATCATGCAGCTGCAAGCCATCTTCCCGATGAGCAGAGGTAGACTGGTTGCAGAAGCCGGCACGATAGAGGGCAGGATAGAGGAAATCACCGGAAGCATCCCCGGTGAACATACGCCCGGTGCGATTCGAGCCATGCGCACCCGGCGCCAAGCCTACCACCATAAGACGAGCATGTTCATCGCCAAAACCAGGCACCGGTTTGCCCCAATAATCCCAATCGCGAAAGGCAGCCCGTTTCTCACGCGCCACCTGCTCGCGCCATGCCACCAGACGCGGGCACTTACGGCAGGCGAGCACTTCTTGCTGGTGTGTTTTCCAATCCATAGCCTTTCCTCTAGTTTCAATGGATGAACATGGCATCACCGAAGGAATAGAAGCGGTAATGCTGCTGTTTGGCAACCTCGTAGGCATGGCGGATATGATGCCAACCCGCAAAGGCGCTCACCAGCATGATGAGGGTGGATTTTGGGAGATGAAAATTGGTGATCATGGCATCTACCACGCGAAACGGATAACCGGGCAGGATGAACAGATCGGTCATACCTTCGTAGGCGCGGATGAGTTCATTTTGCGGCACATTGCACGCGGCAGATTCGAGGGTGCGTACGGTGGTGGTGCCCACCGCGATGACCCTGCCGCCATGTTGTTTGGTGCGACGGATATGTTCGGCGGTGGCAGCGCTGACCAGGCACCACTCGCGATGAATGGCATGCTCTTCCACGTTCTCCTCATTCACCGGCGCAAAAGTATCAAGCCCCACATGCAGCAGCACTTCATCAAAAGCAACGCCTTTTTCTTTCAAGGAATCGATCAATGGCTGCGTAAAATGCAACCCGGCAGTGGGTGCAGCGGCAGAGCCGACATCCTGACTGTAGATGGTCTGGTAACGTTCAGGATCGCGCAGTTTTTCATGGATATAGGGTGGCAGCGGGGTATTGCCGATACGGGGCAGAAAACCCTCCACCGCTTCGGTGAAGCGGATGGTGCGGCTGGCACCGTCCTGTTCCGCCAGTATCTGCACCTGCGGACCGCCATCAATGGTGAGGCACATACCGGCTTTGAGGCGTTTGCCACCCAACATTGCCAGCCAGGTGTCATCCACATTCTTGCGCAGCAAGAGTATCTCGACCTTGCCACCGGTGGGTTTATGAGCATAAATGCGGGCAGGAATGACCCTGGTTTTGTTGACCACCAGCAGGTCACCAGCATTCAAATAAGCGCCAATATCATGGAAAACAGCATGAGTAAGGCTGCCATCCGCGCGCGAAAGCACCAGCAATTTGGATGAGTCGCGCGGTTCCAGCGGCGTCTGGGCAATATACTCCACAGGCAGTTCGTAATCAAAGTCGATGGTCTTCACGATTCGATCAAACTCGGTTGGGATGGTCTATTGGGATAAGCGTATCCGAGATGGCTATACGCCAGACTGGTTGCCATGCGTCCCTGCGAGGTGCGGCTCAGAAAACCGATCTGCAGCAAGTAAGGTTCCACGACATCCATGATGGTATCCGGTTCTTCGCTGATGGAAGCAGCGATGGTGCTCAAGCCCACCGGACCGCCATCATATTTCTTGATGATGGTATCCAGCACCATACGATCGATCTCATCCAACCCGAGGTGGTCAATGCTCAAGAGGCTCATGGCTTCTCTGGCAGCCGAACGGGTGATGGTACCCTCGGCACGCACCTGGGCATAATCACGCACCCGCCGCAGCAAGCGCAACGCCACACGGGGGGTGCCGCGCGAACGGCGGGCGATCTCTTCCACCCCGGCTTCTTCGGCGTCGATCTGCAGGCGCCGGGCAGCATTGAGCACAATACGCTGGAGGGCATGCTCATCATAATAATCCAGGCGGTAAACCGCTCCAAAACGCGCCCGCAAGGGAGAACTGACCAACGCCAGGCGGGTGGTGGCTCCGATGACGGTGAAGCGCGGCAACTTCAAACGGATGGAACGGGCAGAGGGACCTTTGCCAATGATGATATCAAGTGCAAAATCTTCCATGGCAGGATAGAGTACCTCTTCCACGGCTTTGCCCAGGCGGTGGATCTCATCAATGAACAGCACATCGCCGCCACTCAGATTGGAAAGGATAGCAGCCAGGTCACCGGGGCGTTCGATGGCAGGTCCGGAAGACACTTTGATGCTGACCTGCATCTCGTTGGCGAGCACATGGGCGAGGGTAGTCTTGCCCAATCCGGGTGGTCCATAAAAGAGCACGTGGTCGAGCGCGTCATTACGCTGTTGGGCAGCCTGGATCAAAATATGCAGGTTTTCGGTGATCTGGCTCTGACCGACAATATCCTTGAGATACTTGGGGCGGAGGGCATTATCGAGCTGTTCGCCTTCTTCGGGTTTGGGATCCATGATCCGAGGGGCTTCGTTATTCATAAAAATGATTATACCTTTGGATAGTAGCCACTTTCTGTTATTATATAGGTTTGTATGAAATAATTCTAATGGAGATGCAGTCTATGGAAAATGTTTTTGTATCACAGCACCCCCTGATCAAGCACAAACTGGCGAAGCTACGTGACAGGGATACAGAGCCCAAGAAGTTTCGCGAGCTGATCCGCGAGATCGCCGGGCTGCTGACTTACGAAGCCACCCTGGACCTGGAACTGTCTCCCTTTGAAGTAACCACTCCTCTGGAAAAGATGAGTGGTTCTATTTTAAAGGAAAAGATCGGTCTGGTCCCCATCCTGCGCGCTGGGCTGGGCATGGTGGAAGGGGTATGGGAGCTGATGCCATCTTCTGAAGTATGGCACATCGGCATCTACCGCGATGAAAAGACCCTCAAACCGGTGGAATATTACAACAAGCTACCGATCGAGCCGCGCGTTTCCGTGTGCCTGATCTTGGATCCCATGCTGGCGACGGGTGGTTCTGCCACTGCCACCATCGAGGTGCTCAAACGCTGGGGAGTAAGACGCATCAAGTTCGTAGGGATCATCGGCGCACCGGAAGGTATCAAGGCAGTGCACGATGCGCACCCAGATGTGCCGGTGTTCCTGGCAGATGTAGACCGCCAGTTGAACGAGCACGGCTATATCCTACCCGGTTTAGGAGATGCGGGCGACCGTCAATTTGGCACCGGATAAAAAAAACGGCAAATGCCGTTTTTTATTTTCTGTATACTATCTGATCACGTGAGGGTATCTTGTGCGGACTGGCAGATCTTGATGAAATCATCTGCTTTAAGGCTGGCACCACCCACCAGGGCACCATCGATATTGGGCATGCTGAAGAATTCTGCTGCATTGCTGCCTTTGACCGAACCGCCATATAGAATACGGATCTGACCGGCAACGGCACTGCTCAAGTTTTCTGCCAGACTGCCGCGCACGATGTTACCAATGATCTCTTCGGCTTGTTCGGCACTGGCAGCTTTGCCGGTGCCGATAGCCCAGATAGGCTCATATGCCACTACCAGTTTCACAGCATCTGCCGGATCAAGGTCTTTGAGCCCTTCCAATACTTCGCGTTGGACAATCTCAGCGGTCTTACCGGCTTCATTCTCCTCCAGGGTCTCTCCTACGCACACAATGGGGGTCAGCCCATGAGCAAAGGCAGCTTTGACCTTCTTATTGACAGTTTCATCAGTTTCAGCAAAAAATGCACGGCGTTCAGAATGCCCCAGAATCACATAATCGCAAAACTCTCTGACCATAGCAGGGGCTATCTCACCGGTGAAGGCACCGGATTCTTCCCAATGCATATTTTGTGCACCCAACCCGATAGCGGTGCCGGCGGTCATTTGCGACAAGACCATCAGCGCAGGGAAAGGCGGGCATAAAACACGGTCGATCTTGTTAACAGCCTGCAAACCGGGTAAGAGATCAGCCACCAGCAGGGAGGCTTGTTCCACGGTTTTATTCATCTTCCAATTTCCAGCCACAAAAGGTTTTCTCATCGATAACTCCAATTGGTGAATTAATTGCATTTATTATAATCTGTTCCAACCGGATGGTTATTGTCAGTGAGAAAATATCAACTGACACCAGCGCGGTATGAATGATTTGACCCCTGTTCGCATTCCAGTTATGATAAGAAATAGACCGGGTTGGTCGGGTGATAGCAGTGGAGTTCGCTCCATTGAGGAAAGTCCGCACTCCACAGGGCACAAAACCGGGGAAATCCCGGGACGGGGTAACCTGTCGGCAGGGCCACAGAAACATACCGCCCGTCAGGGTAAGGGTGAAAAGGTGGTGTAAGAGACCACCGGCTGTTGCAGCAATGCAGCAGTCAGGCAACCCCTTTTGGGAGCAAGGTCAAGCAGGCGCTGAAATCCTCGGAACTGCCCCTTCCCTCACTGCAATGTGAGAGCGCCGGGTAGACCGCGCAGATAGATTATCGCCCCGGTGATACGTTCACCGGACAGAATGCGGCTTATAGACCAGCCCGGCAACAATCCAACTCACCTGGAGGTTTGCAACCATGTCAGTTATCAAACATTTCAAAAAAGATGCAGTCAAATTCGAATGGGAAAACGTGAATCCGCAGATGCTGGACGTGGAGGGCATTGCAGGGGTGACCAAGAACATTCTGATCGGGCATGACGATAAAGCACCCAACGCCATCATGCGTTTCTTCTGGTTGGAACCCGGCGGGCACAGCATGCTCGAACGGCATCCTCAGGAACATGAAGTGATCGTTCTCAAAGGAAAAGGAACCGTTCAAATCGGGGAAGAGATCACAGAAGTCCAACCCTTCGACGTGGTGTTTGTTTCCCCCAACGAACTGCACCAGTTCAAGAACCCATTCGATGAACCATTCGGATTCATCTGTGTCATTCCCATGCTCGAAAAATAGGTGCGCAAAACAACATCAAGGAGTAAGTCTTGGAAAGAATCGGCAAGATCGCAAAGGTGATGGGGGTAGTAGTGGATGTCGAGTTCCCCACAGGCGACCTGCCCGGCATCAACCATGCCCTGGAGATCCAGCGGTACGAAGGACAACCCATCCTCTGCGAAGTGCAGGAACACATCAACGCCAACACGGTACGCTGTATTGCCATGAGCAACACCGAAGGATTGCGGCGCGGTATGCGCTGCCGCGATAGCGGACAGCCGATCTGTGTGCCGGTCGGCAATGCGGTATTGGGGCGCATGTTCGATGTGCTGGGTCACGTCATCGATGGCGGTGAAGAAGTGCTGGGTGACAGTTATTTGCCCATCCATAAAACCTCCCCCGCCCTGCAATCCAATGTGGAAGTACAGCAGGTATTTCCCACCGGCATCAAGGTCATCGACCTGCTGATCCCCTTCCGGCGTGGCGGAAAAGTGGGATTATTCGGCGGGGCAGGCGTTGGAAAAACATTATTGATGACCGAACTGATGCGCAACACCATCCAAGAACGTTCAGGGTTGGTATTCTTCGCGGGGGTAGGAGAACGCAGCCGGGAAGGGTATGATTTATGGTTGCAATTGAAAGAAAACGGCATCATCAAAAAGACCGTGTTGGTATTTGGGCAGATGAACGAACCACCCGGTGCACGCCTACGCATTCCCCTGACCACGCTGACCATGGCGGAATATTTCCGCGATCACGAAAAAAAGGATGTGTTGCTGTTCATCGATAACATCTTTCGTTATGTGCAAGCAGGTTCAGAAGTCTCGGCACTGCTGGGACGATTACCTTCTGAGGTGGGCTACCAGCCCACGCTGGAAAGTGAAATGGGCATGGTGCAGGAACGTATCACATCCACCAGCACCGGCAGCATTACTGCCATTCAATCGGTGTATGTGCCCGCCGATGATCTGACCGACCCGGCGGTAAGCGCCACTTTTTCTCATCTGGACTGCATGGTGGTGCTGTCGCGCAAAGCTGCCAGCCAGGGTTTTTACCCGGCGGTTGATCCGCTGCAATCCAATAGTTCTTTCATGAGCGCCGCATTGGTGGGGCAGCGCCACTACCAGATTGCTAACCGGGTGCGGGCGTTGCTGTCACGTTACGATGATCTGCAAGACGTGATCGCCATTCTGGGGGTGGATGAATTGAATGACGAAGATCGTCTGGTCGTCAAACGTGCCCGGCGCATCCAGCGATTCTTAACGCAACCGATGTTCATGGCAGAAAATTTTTCAGGCATCCCAGGAAAATTCATCAGCATGGAAGAAACGCTGGATGGTTTCGAAGGCATCCTCAATGGCACCTATGATGCCCTGCCAGAAAGCGCTTTCTACATGACGGGCAATATTGAAGACGTTCAGCAAAAAGCCGCACGGCTCAAAGCAGAATGGGAAAAAGATGAAGATGCAATTGCGCACTCCTGATGCGATAGTATTGGAAAGAAATGACGTGCTTTCATTCAGCGGCACACTGCAGGATGAACGCAGGATAACCATTTTACCCGGTCATGCGCCCTTGCTGGCAGTGCTGCAAAAAGGAAACGTCACCATAAAAAACGAAAAGGAAGAGGAAGAAATCCTGATTGGAGAGAGCATTCTAAAATTCCGCGATGACCAGATCAGCCTGTATGTACTGGATGAGCCAGAATCGAAAGAGGAAAGACCATAGCATGTCCAGCGTTCTCAATATCGCCATGTGGGTGATCACAGGATTTTTTCTTGGTACACTTTATAGTGTATCCATCCAGGCTGAGATCGACCTGGCAACCAATCAAGGAATGCAACGCAACGCACTGTTTTCGATCGGACGCATCGTGCTGACAAGTGTTATTCTTGTTTACGGTTTTTCACGGAAAATGGAATGTGGTTTTGCCGGGCTGGGTGCCTTCTTGCTGGCAAAATACATAGCATTGTTCCTGATATTAAAAAGAAATCAAAAAGGAGAATAATCGTGGAGACCCTTATCCCTTACCCCATCCTTGAGATCGCCGGATTCGCCATCACGAACACCGTGATCAACACCTGGATCGGGATGGGACTGCTGGTAGCGGGACTGTTGATCATCAAAGCCACCAGCCCAGGAACACTGGACCAATTATATGAAATGTTGGAGGATCTCATTGGCGGGCTGGTTGACACGGACATGCTCAACCTCTATATGCCATTTTTGGGAACACTGATCATCTTCATTTTCATCGGCAACAATCTCAGTTTCCTGCCCGGACTGGGTTCTCCAAGCCAGGACATCAACACTCCCATCACGCTGGCACTGCTGGTTTTCGCTGCGGTGCATTACTTTGGCATCCGTGAAAAAGGGTTATTCCGTTATGCCAAAGACAGCGCCACACCCCTGGTCACCTTTCCCTTTGAGATCATCGGGCAGATCAGCCGCACTGTTTCGCTTTCCATCCGTTTATTTGGAAACGTTATCAGCACCGAACTGGTGGTGGTGATCATCTCGCAACTGGTGCCGATCGGCGCCCCGATCGTCATGATCGCGTTAAGCCTTTTGACCGGCACACTACAAGCCTACATATTTACCGCGCTGGCAGGTTCATATATATCCAGCGCCATTCGCACCGAATGACTGGAAAAAGAAAGGAGCAAATTTGATGTCATCTTTAAGCCCGGAGGCACTGGTAACCGTTGTAACGATCATTGTCAGTGGTGTCAGTATCACGCTGGGAACCATGGTTCCTGCACTGGTAGAAGGGAAAGCCGTACAAAAAGCGCTGGATGCCATGGCACGCCAGCCCGAAATGGCAAACCAGATCCGAACGACCTTGCTGATCTCCATGGCACTGCTGGAATCAACCGCCATTTACGTTCTGCTGGTAGTTCTGGTACTGCTGTTCGCCAACCCACTGCTAACCAGATTTTTTTAAAAGGATAGAGCATGTTCAAGATCGATCTAACCACCATCCTGTTTCAGGTTATCAATTTCCTGGTACTGGCTGGGCTGTTGTATTTGCTGTTCTTCAAGAACGCCATAAAGAGAGGGAAAGAAAAGCGGGAGAAAAACCTGCGAGAATCACAGGAACTTGAGAAGAATGTGCTTGCATCAGAGCAATTAAAGCACGAGCTGGAAGCGGAATACCAGAAAATTGATGAAAAAGCCAGAACGATCATTGAACAGGAGCATGAGAAATTCAAGGTAGAAGCCAAGACCATCATCGTCAAAGCGCAGCATGAAGCGGACAAGTTGTTACAACAAGCCCGACAAGAAGCCCACGCACTACAACAAAAATCCTTTGCCGAATTTCATGAAGCCATCATCGATACGGTGATCGAGAGCAGCCGCATCCTGCTGGAACAAACCGCTCCAGACGAGATCCACCATGCACTGGTCAACCAGATGAATCAGCGCATCTGGGAAATGGGCAAGAAAGAAGTGCAAACCATTGAAACCATCCGTAAATCGCTCAAAGACCGCGAGCCGCTGGTAAAGCTGATCACCGCCAAACCCCTGACCGTAGAAGAACAGGGCACACTGGTGCGTACTTTCAGTGCGCTGGCTGACCGGAATATTCGCCTGGATGTGGAAGTGGATCCTTCCCTCACAGCAGGTTTACAGGTGAGAATGGGGGATCTATTGTTCGATAATTCTTACCAGGCTAAATTATTGGTACTGCGCGAGCAAGTCAAAAAAGAATTTGACAAACTAACGGCAGAAGACAATGCGTGATCTACAAACCTCTCTTAAAATCCTGACCCGCTCATTTGAGAACCTGTTCTCGGGCGAGGAGAAGAAAACTGCTACCGCCGCTCACAGAAGAAGAAAGTCAGTCTTTCGCTCTGCAGGTTGGATCGAAAGCAGGTCTCACAACATCAGGTCTTCCAAAAGCAACCATCCGGAGATCGAGAAACTACTCACAACCATCCAGCAGGGGTTCAGGAAATCACCTCAAGACAATGTGATCATCCAATCGGTGGGCACCGTGCAACATATTGGCAATGGTGTAGCGCATATCTCTGGTTTGCCATATACAGGGATCGATGAACTGGTGATCTTCGAAAATGGTGTGGAGGGACTGACACTGAACCTGGGGATGGACAGGATCGATGTCATTCTGCTGGGAGTGGATGAAGGCATCCACGGTGGTGATCTGGTTTTGAGCATGGATAAGCGGCTGACTTTTCCGGTCGGTTCCGGTGCGCTGGGCAGGATCCTCGATCCCCTTGGCAAAGCGCTGGATGAGAAAGCGGATTTCGAAGCCGTGCAGCATTTGCCCATCGAAAGACGCGCACCCGGCATCATCGAACGGGCTACCATCGACACTCCCCTGTATACCGGCACCAAAAAAATCGATGCACTGATCCCGATCGGGCGTGGTCAGCGCGAGCTGATCGCCGGGGATCGCCAAACGGGCAAAACCACACTAGCGATTGACACCATTTTGAACCAAAAAGATCAAGATGTGATCTGCATCTATGTTGCTATCGGTCAGAAGAAATCTTCCCTGCTGCCCACCCTGCGATTGCTAGGGCAGAGAGGTGCCATGAAATATACTACCGTCATCAGCGCCAGCCCCGATGACCCGCCTGCTCTGCGTTATATTGCGCCCTTTGCAGGCTGCACGCTGGCAGAATACTTCGCCGGGTTAGGCAAAGATGTGTTGATCATCTACGATGATTTGAGCAAACATGCGGATGCTTACCGTGAGATCAGCTTGCTGTTGAAACGTCCGCCAGGGCGGGAAGCTTATCCAGGGGACATTTTCTATCTACATTCCCGGTTGCTGGAGCGCTCGGGGAAATGGAATGAAGATGTTGGAGGAGGCTCCATCACCGCCATGCCGATCGTGAACCTACAGCAGGGAAATGTTGCCAGCTACATCCCTACCAACCTTATATCGATCTGTGACGGGCAGATCATTCTGGACAGCGACTTGTTTAACCGGTCCGTCTTCCCGGCGATCAACATCGACCTTTCCGTATCCCGGGTGGGTGGGGCAGCACAGATCCCGGCGATCCGGGAGATCGCCAGCCAGTTGAAACTGGAGATTGCGCAGTTCGGAGAAATTGAGAAATTCGCCCAATTTGGAAGTGAGATCGACGAGGAGACACGTGCCCGCATCGAGCGCGGCAAGATCATCCAAGCGGCTTTCTCCCAAAACGCACACCAGCCTTATTCCAGCAGTGAGGAATTCCTATTTCTGTACGCATTGGCATCAGGAATCTTGTTCGAGATCCCGGATGGGCAGATCACCGATTTTGAAAACAGGTTATTCATCAAGCTGCATGCTTCCCCGCCCGATTTTGTCAATTATCTATCCAAGGATTCTATCCTATGCGACGAAAATAGAATAGAATTGGACGAGTTTATCCGTTCGGTGATATCAGTAGACCAGTTGGAAGGAAAGTAACATGAAAAAAATGATCATGGCGGTCATTCCAAGAGATGAAGCGGAGCAGGTTTTGGATGCGCTCATCAATGCCGGTCATACCGCCACTTTTTCCGAGACCAAAGGCGGCATGCTGCGACAGTCGCAATATACGCTATTCATCGCAGTAGATGCAGAGCAAGAGGACAATGTTTGTTCCATCATTAAAACAAACTGCACCACCAATGTAGCTGTGGATGATGAACTGGAGAACGAGCTAACCTCCCTGTCAAATGAAGGTGCAGCAAAAGTTGGGGGAGCGATAGTATTCATCTGGGATATCCAAAAAATAGAAGTCTATTAATTCCAAAGGTGTGTCATATTCACTGGTGACTGACAAATTTTAATTGAGTACTTGACATTGCCCGGTATTTTTCTTATAATATAGCTAAATCGATTTAGCAAATCGTGTTAGCATGAATAAAAGAATAACCGCAAAAGACGTAGCCGAAGCAGCCGGGGTTTCACGCACTACCGTTTCCTTTGTACTCAATAATGTAGATGGAATGCGAATCAGTGAAGAAACCCGTCAAAAGGTATTGGATGCTGCCGAAGCCCTCAATTACCATCCGGACGCCACCGCCCGCAGCATGGTTAAAGGGAAAACCTTTATCCTGGGTTTTGTGGTGCGACAAGAAGCAGACAAAGCGTATGCTGACCTGTTGCTGCCGGAGGTGATGCGCGGGATCAGCGAAGTAGCCGGCGAACACGGTTATCATCTGCTGTTCAAGCCAGTTCCCCCTGAAGATGAGAAGAACAGCCTGACCACCCTCTTCCTGGAAAGGCAGGTGGATGGGCTGATCGTATCTGGACCTTTGGCAAACGATCAGGAGATCGTGGATCTGTTCAATGCGAATGCCCCCATCATCCTGCAAGGGCGCATCGATTATCCCAATATCCCTTCGGTGGATATCAATAACCGCAAGGCTGCCGAGAAAGCCATGAACCATTTGATCCGACTGGGGCACAAGCGCATTGCCATCATCACCAATGCCTCTCTGAGGTATTCCAGCAGCAAAGATCGTCTCAGCGGGTATCGGCGGGCATTAGAGGGAGCGGGAATTCCTTTCGATGAAAGACTGATTTTTTACGGCGATCGCACTCCTGATTCAGGGTTCCATGCCATGAAAGAGATATTGGCGTTAAACGACCGTCCCACGGCTGTTTTCATCGCATCAGACACCGTTGCACTGGGAAGTTTGAATGCGCTTTATCAGGATTATATCCGTGTGCCTGAAGACATGGCCATCATGGGATTTGACGACATCCCCCTTTCACGGCACCTAGCCCCACCGCTTTCCACCATCAATATTCCTGCCCATGGTTTGGGTTGGAATGCGGCGAATCTATTAATCAAATGGCTCGACCAGGGCGAGGTTCCTGACGACGATTGCATTCTAGACACAGAAATCATCATCCGTGAATCATGCGGTTCACGAAAACAATAAGAAAACAATTAATCCTACTTAGAAGGAGGTGATTGGACATACTTTTCATTTCGTCTCGTAGTATCTAAATATTTTGAGGAGAAAATAATGAAAAAAAGATTTTGGTTACTGATTTCGCTATTTACCGTCTTCGCGATGGTAATGGCAGCCTGCCAACCGGCTGCGGCAGAAGAACCAGCCGTAATGGAAGAAGCCCTCGCTGAAGAAGAAGTTGTGGTTGAAGATCCCTGCATGGGTGCACAGCCCGGTGATGAAATCACCCTTCTGTATCAGTGGTCCGGCGTAGAAGAAGAGAAATTGAACCAGATCCTGGCTCCCTTTGTGGAACAGTGCGGTGTAGTTTTGAAACCAGAATCCACCCGCGACCAGGCTCTGCTCGACACCAAGGTACAGGCTGGAACTCCCCCGGATGTAGCGTTCTGGAATGTCGCACAACTGGAACAATACAAAGATGTTCTGTTTTCAATGGACACTCTAGGAGCGCATGGGGAAAATTATGCTGACTTCTTCAAAAGCCCCGGAACCATCGATGGGGTGTGGCTCGGTCTTCCTGTAAAAGCTGACATCAAGACCATCATCTGGTACAGCCCAGCAGTTTTTGCAGCCAAAGGCTACACCGTTCCCACCACCTGGGATGAATTGGATGCCCTGGTGGAAAGTATGGTCGCCAATGGCGATGTGCCGTGGAGTATGGGCATGGAATCGGGTGATGCAACCGGTTGGACTGGTTCTGACTTCATTCAGGACATCCTGCTGGTTCAGCAAGGTCCCGACTATGTAATGGGTTTGATCTCCGGCGATATCGCTTACGATGACGCCGGTGTGAAACAAGCCTACGAAACCTACGGAAAATGGGCAGCGGATGCAATCTACACCGTTGGTGGCGCCGAAGGAACCCTTTCTACCGGCTTCAATGACGCGATCTTGAAAGTCTTCTCCGATCCGCCAGAGGCAATGATGGTAAAGCAATCCGGTTTCGCCGGTGGCACTGTTGCCGCTCAATATCCCGATCTGGAATACGGTGCTGATTATGATTTCTTTGCAGTTCCAGGTGCGCAGGGTTTGCAGGGTGGTGCTGATTGGTTGATGGTTTTCAATGACACCCCAGCGGTACGTGCTCTGATCGCTTACCTATCTTCACTGGAAGGTGGCGCAAATTGGGCAAAAGCCAGCTTTGATCTTTCACCCAACAAAGGTGCAGACGGCAACTATGTGGATGCCTCATTAATCAAAAAGGGCGCAGCCCTGGCTAACACCAGCGGTTTCACTCCCGACCTTGGCGATACCATCCCCGGCGGCTTTGGCAGCGCCGAATGGGCAGCCATTGTCAGCTATGTCAACGGCGGCGATCTGGATGCCGCATTGGCGTCTGTTGCTGCAGCTCAAGCTGAAGCATTAGGCAAATAAATATCGCGATCGGGTGTCTGTGAACCAGGCACCCGATCTATTTAAGCAATTATTCCTTTTTTATACTATAGTTAGTTTTTAAGGAGGTGAAGGCATGAAGAAACAGAAGTCAACTACCGGCATCATGCGGCAGAGACCATTCACGCCATGGATATATCTGCTACCCGCTTTGCTCATCATGGCTACTTTTATTATTTATCCGGGTGCCAATACATTCTACCTAAGCGTACGGAACAACGATAATAGCGGATGGGCAGGCACCCGCTGCATCGCCGGGCAACCTTGCTGGGGGGTTTTCGAGAACTATCGCTATGCTCTGACCAACACCATCATGCAGACCGCTTTTTTGAACAACCTGAAATGGATCATCTTGATGGTCAGTGGTACTGTGATCATCGGTTTATTGATCGCAGTGCTGGCGGATAAGGTCAAGTATGAAGCGCTTGCCAAATCGATCATTTTTCTACCCATGGCAATCTCATTCGTAGGGGCAGGCGTGATATGGAAATTCATGTACAACTATGGTTCCAGCCAGGTACAGATCGGGCTACTGAACGCCATTGTCACTGCATTGGGAGGAAAGCCAGTCTCATGGTTGACCGAACCGGGCATCAACACCATTGCGCTGATTATCGTAGGGGTATGGATGTGGACCGGTTTTTGTATGACCATCCTGGCTGCTGCACTGAAAGGGGTATCCACCGAGATCCTGGAAGCAGCCCGCGTGGATGGTGCCACTGAATGGCAGGTATTCTGGAAGATCATCGTCCCACAGATCATGCCCACCATCACCGTTGTGATCACTACCATGATCATCAATGTGCTCAAGATCTTTGATATCGTCTATGTGATGACCGGCGGAAACTACGGCACAGAGGTGATTGCCAACCGTATGTACACCGAGATGTACAAGAATTACGACCCCGGCAGAGCATCAGCTATCGCTGTCATTCTGATCTTGGTAATCATCCCGGTGATGATCTTCAATATTCACCGCTTCCAGAAACAGGAGGAGATCCGATGAAAAAGACCGCTATTTTCCATCGCTTAAGGAACATCCCTGTGCATGTGGTTCTGATCGGGATGTGCCTTATGTGGATGATCCCCACTCTGGGATTACTGGTCACCTCTTTCCGCCCTCTCCAAGATATCAACTCCTCCGGCTGGTGGACCATCTTTACCAAACCCAAGGGATATGATGAGTACCAGACATATTGTGGCAGCTGTCATGGAGATGACGGGGCAGCCATCCCGGAAGCTGATCTCACCGATCCTGATCTTGTGCAGCAATACCGACGTTCGATCACCCTCACACCATTGCTTGAGCAGGATATCAACGGGCAACCTCACCTGGGAGACATGAGCCTACCGAATGAGGATCAGACGGCTACCATCGCGACCTATATGCGCCGACTATCTGGTATTGATACCAACACCAAATTCACACTAGACAACTATATCGATGCCATTACCGGCTACCGCGGCAACAACACCTATCGCAGCGATTGCGCCAGTGGGACACAATCGCTGGACCTGTATTGCGACATCCGCGATCTTGCCAACCCACGTGGGATGGGACGTGCATTCTTGAACAGTCTGTTGGTTGCCATTCCCTGCACGGTTTTTCCGATCCTGATCGCATCTTTTGCAGCTTATGCTTTCTCGTGGATGGATTTTAAAGGTCGCCAGTGGCTATTTGCATTATTGGTGGGATTACAAGTAGTTCCACTGCAGATGACCCTCATCCCAATTTCGCGGTTGTATGCCGGACTAGGACTGAACGGTACTTTCCTGGGAATATGGTTATTCCATACCGGTTTTGGGTTGCCCTATGCTATTTATCTGATGCGCAATTTCTTGGGCAGTCTTCCCAAGGAGGTCTTTGAATCGGCATATATCGATGGCGCTTCCCACTGGACAGCCTTTACCAAACTGGCAATGCCACTTTCCGTCCCAGCACTGGCTTCCCTGGCAATCTTCCAATTCCTATGGATCTGGAATGATCTGTTGGTGGCACTGGTTTTCTTGGGTGGTCAACACCCCGTGCTCACCTATCAAATCGGGAACATGGTAACATCGCTCGGTGCCGGATGGCATCTGCTCACCGCTGCGGCTTTCATTTCGATGATCTTGCCGATGATCATTTTCTTCACCCTGCAGAAATATTTCGTGCGCGGTTTATTGGCTGGTTCGGTCAAGGGCTAGAAGAAATAAGGATAGCATGATTTCGTTTTTTGATCTATTGAAAAATAGGATCGATGTTAAAAGTGTGCCTTTCAGCCGACCAGGATCGCGTCTGGCGCTCTCCCAGTATTTCGATCACAGCAGTCTTTACCTGCATGCGACTGAAAGGCTCATCCATTTTTTTCCCGGCATTGAATCGTATGTCAAACGGATGCCATTTCTGGAAGAACTAACTTTCATCGATGCGAACCAACAACCACTTGATTTTGAAATCATCAGCTACCCGCATGTGCTTGAATTCGATACCAGGTTAGGTACATTCCGCTTTTTATATCAAGGCGAACATACCATCTGTATTCAACTCCCTCACAACCATAAAACCGGCATCCAATGCAGAGTAAATGCCCTGGAATGGAGCGCCAGCCAAGATGGAGGAGTGATCACGTCTTATCGTTTTCTTCAATACAGCACCAATGGAACAGTTCTTGTGAACCAGCTCGCCAAGGAAGCGGTATATTCTTCTTTCACTTTTTTGGTCGAAAGCGGATCTGAAAGTTCCATCTTATTTTCGATCGCAGAGGACATCCAAACCCCTCTCAAACACCTCCCCTGGAAAGCGGCACTGGAGCAAGCTCGCCTAGGATGGCAGCCATGGCTCGAAAATATCCCGGAAGTGGCGGAGGAATACCAGCCCACTTACACCTACGCCTGGTGGGTGTTGCTGAACAACATGTTCAGTCCCAAGGGCAATTTGAAATACAATGTGCTCGCTCCCTCCAAGAAGAACTATATCGGCATCTGGCTGTGGGATAACGCGCTGCATGCGCTTGCACTACGCCACATCGACCCGCAACTGGCTCGCGACCAGATCCGCGCTTTCTTGGCGCACCAGCAGCCCGATGGCATGCTGCCGGACGCCATCTTTGACGATGGCATCGTGACCGAAATCGATCACCCGGTGCGGGCAAAGGTAACCAAACCGCCTATTTTGGCATGGGCAGCTTTGAAGATCCATGCCATTGACCCGGATATTGACTTTTTGGACGAGATCTATGCAGCGTTGGGAAAGTGGAATCGCTGGTGGTTCCAGGAAAATGACCCCGATCATGACGGGTATATCCAGTATAATCATCCTTTCTCTTCCGGGCTGGATGACAACCCCACCTGGGATTTTGGGTTGCCAGTGGAAACACCGGATATCAATACGTACCTTTATATTCAAATGCAAGCCCTGATGGAAATGGCTACGAATCTGGGGAAAAATGAGGATGCCCAATTATGGAAAACGCGTGCTCAGATTCTGCTGGATGCCATGCTACATTTTTCCTGGGACGAAGAAAAAGGATTGTTCCAAGCGCTCTACCAAGAAAAGCCATTGAACGTCTTGACCCCTCTGAATCTCTATCCTCTATGGACAGGAGCATTACCAGCAGATATGGTTGAAAAGCTGGTAGCTCATCTGAATGACCCTGCCGAATTTGGGGGAGATGTGATAATCCCATCGGTAGCACGTTGCGACCCCACATTCGATGCTGACTGTATGTGGCGCGGACCGGTGTGGGCAAACATCAACTACTTTTTCATCGAAGCACTGCAAAAAAATGAAAAAAAAGCGCTGGCTGTCAAACTGCGTGATAAGACCCTGGCTCTCATCATGCAAAACGCAGGCATTTATGAATACTATAATGCCAACACGGGAAAACCAGGCAGCAGAGCTGCACCTGCCTTTGGTTGGAGCGCGGCTATCTTCATCGACCTGGCGATCCAAGCCAGTCAGGAAAAAATTTGTAAAAATAATATGTAAGGAAAGATAATGCGAGAAAAAAGAACACCCTGGTATAAGAATGCAGTTTTTTATGAAGTTTCCGCTCGCGCTTACTTTGATTCCAACGGAGACGGCATCGGTGATATCAAGGGTGTGACCATGAAATTGGACTATATCAAACAGCTTGGGGTAGACTGCATCTGGCTGCTGCCAATTTTCCCTTCTCCCCTGGTTGATGACGGATATGATATATCCGATTACTACAACATCCATCCAGACCTGGGCAGCATTGCAGATTTCAAAGAATTGATCGAGGAAACACACAAACACGGAATGCGCATCATCGCCGACCTGGTTGTCAACCATACTTCTGACCAGTGTGAATGGTTCAAGCAAGCCGAAGGCGATAAGAATTCCCCTTACCGTGACTATTATGTATGGAGTGACAGCAACCAGCGCTATACGGATGCGCGTATCATTTTCGTCGATACCGAAACCTCTAATTGGTCGTGGAGCGAAAAAGCCCAGAAATATTACTGGCACCGTTTCTATGCCTGCCAGCCTGATCTCAATTACGATAATCCGGCTGTGCGCGAAGAGATGAAGAATATCATGCGATTCTGGTTAGACATGGGCATCGATGGATTTCGCGCAGATGCCGTGCCCTATTTGATCGAACGAGAAGGCACCAATTGTGAAAATCTGCCCGAAACGCACGCTTATCTGAAAGAAATGCGCAGACTGATCGACGAAGAATATCCAGATTGTATTCTGCTAGCAGAAGCCAACCAATGGCCGCAGGATCTGCGCCCGTATTTTGCCAATGGGGATGAGTTCCACATGGCTTTTCAGTTCCCGCTAATGCCACGCATCTTCAAAGCGCTGGCAAAAAGCGATTGCTCCCCCATCATCGAGATCCTTAAAATGACTCCCGAGATTCCGGATTCCTGCCAATGGTGCACCTTCCTGCGCAACCATGATGAATTGACCCTCGAAATGGTCACCGAAGAAGATCGCCAATTTCTATGGGATTTCTATGCACCGGTGAAGCGCATGCGCCAGAATCTGGGTATTCGCCGCCGCCTGGCACCGCTGCTGGACGGGGACGCACGCAAGATCGCACTTTTAAATGCCGTCCTTTTTGCATTGCCAGGAACGCCCATCATCTACTACGGGGATGAGATCGGGATGGGAGATAATATCTATCTTGAAGATCGTGACGGGGTGCGCACCCCCATGCAATGGACAAACGGAAAGAACGCTGGTTTTTCCAATACCGATGAAGATAACCTTTACCTACCAATCATCAAGAGTGATCAATTCTCCTACACCAAGATCAATGTGGCAGCTCAGCTGGAAGATCCCCATTCGCTGTTCCACCAGATCCGTCATTTATTGGAGATCCGTAAGAAAAACCCGGTCTGGGCGGAGGGATCTTACGAGATCATTTATAACAGTGATTACCCCGCCCTGCTGACCATCAAGCGTACG
Organism: Chloroflexota bacterium; assembly: GCA_012798455.1. Classification (GTDB taxonomy): domain Bacteria; phylum Chloroflexota; class Anaerolineae; order Anaerolineales; family Anaerolineaceae; genus UBA4781. Next base: position 20,308 of record JAAZNC010000104.1, read on the forward strand.
GATGGCACAAACACAAGTGTAACCTTCCACAATCTGTCTGATAAAATCATCCCGATCGATCTTTCTGATGTGGGGGTGGCGGGACGCAAGCTGGTCGATCTGGTGCGAGGTACAGATCTAGAAAAATCGAAACTAGCGCTAGCCCCCTATGCTTATTTGTGGTTAATTGAACAATAATCTATAATCATATCGGTTATATACCGATACCTCTATAAAAAATGATCGAAGAAACCAAAAAACGTTTAGAGAATATCCAGGCGATCGAGCCTTATCTGAATGCTATGCGCAATACTTCACTGGGAAGTTGGAAGACAGCGTTGAACCGCATTCAAACCATCCACCGGTATCGCAGTGAACTGCTGGAAATACTAGATATTTTAAATAATGGGAGCGAAAAACCTCTGGCACATGATCTGGCAGCCGCACAAAACTGGATCGTCATTGGCAGTCAAAAAGGACTGGTCAGCAATTTCAATCGCCGCTTATTGGAGCTACTGGAAAAAGAGATCAACGATCTGGCAAACTTACCTCAAGCTGTCAGACCTACGATCATATTGATCAGCAACCGCCCATCCTACTTTTATTCTTTCTTCTCCAAACACGCGCTACGCCTCCATATCGTACCCTTTGACTATACCCTAATCCATCCCCACGCAGCACAACTGGCAAAGAGAATAGGACCCTTTGTATCCGGCGGATCGGCGTTTTTCTATTTCTACAACCAGTATACCAAAAGTCAGAATTCCATCCCGGTCAAACAAACGCCATACCATACTATACTTTCCTCCAAAACAGAAAAAGAAACAGAAAGTGCCATCTGGCCTCCTTATTTATTAGACAGCGATACAGCTCTGCTACGAGAGAAGATCCGTGGCATGCTGGAATCCCTTGAATTCCAAGAAATCCTCACCAATTCCATCGCCAGCGAAAATGCCTTCCGTTATCGCGTCTTAGAGGAAGCCAAAAACAACACCGATCGCCTACTTAATGAATTGAGCATTGAACTGGCAATGGCTAGAAAAAAAGAGATCACCAAAGAGATCCAAGAACTAGCAGTAGCAGCCGGGTTGGTTCAGTGAGTTGCCATCTCACCGATCGCATCCAAAACCCGCACCAGATGTTTGGCACTTCTCAGATAATCATGCAAACGAATATTTTCATTGGGGGAATGGGCTGCGGAACCAGGATAGCCAATCCCTAAGGACACGATCGGTACATGCAGGGCTTCTTGCACGATGAAATTAGGTCCAGAACCACCTGTAATAGGTACAATCTGCATAGGAACACCATACACGTCCCGGGCACTTTCTACCACCAATTTAACAAAAGGATCAGAAGCATCCGTTTTGGATGGTGCCCCACCACCCAAATAGGTGATCTTGATGTCGTCAAAGCCATGGGCATCCAGGTGGCGGCGTAGTAATCTCAGTACTTTTTCCGGTTTTTGGTTGGGAATCAATCTGAAATCGATCTTGGCGGATGCTTTCGCCGGCAGCACCGTCTTTGATCCTTTCCCCTGATAACCGGAGGTCAACCCACAGATCGTGCAGGATGCTTTATGTGCTTCTGCAAAATTCAGATCCATCCCACCCTGCATATCTCCGAGGAATTTTTTAACACCATATCGAGTGCGGTATTCCTCTGCTGTATTTGGCAGTTCTTTGAGGTATAACAGATCTTCATCAGAAGGTGGGATCACATCATCATAAAAGCCTTTGATCAGTACCTCTTCTTCTTCATTTTTCAAAGAAGCCAGTGCCCACACCAATCTCCAGGCAGCGTTGGGGAATATGGTTCCTCCTACGCCGGAGTGCACATCCATGGAAGCCGTTTCAACCTCCAACTCCACATAGCAGATACCGCGCAATCCGAGATATTGAACAGGCGCATCCTGAAAATCGACACTGCCAAACTCCCAGATACAGGCATCGGCTGCCAACTCTTGCTGGTGGGAATTAACAAAGGCTTCCAGATTGGTGCTACTGACCTCTTCTTCGCCCTCGATCAGGAATTTGACGGTGCAGGGCAATTCACCTTGATCTGCCAGAATAGCGTCAATGGCAAGCAGGCGATTGGCAATATCCCCTTTGTTGTCGCTTACTCCACGACCGAACAATTTACCATCGCGCAGGGTCGGTTCGAAAGGTGGTGTGTCCCATAATTCCAATGGTTCCGCCGGTTGGACATCATAATGATCATAGAAAAGCAGCGTCTGCGCACTTTTCCCCTGGCGAACTGCACTGATGATGGGCGCGCCATCCGTTTGGTGAATGGTCACCTGAAAACCGCGTTTTTCCAAAGCATCTGCCACCAGCCTGGCGCATTCAGGTTGCCCCTGTTTTTTGGCAGAAACACTGGGTTGAGCAACAAATGTCTTCAATTCTTCAATACTGCGATGGAGGTTTTGCTCGAGGTATTGATCTGGTTTATTCATATCAGTCATGATGTACAGCTTCCTTTCTATGGGGTTAAGATATGTGAGAGCGTAAAACTAGAATAAGAGAAGATCAGCATTTTCAAGATCTTCCCGATACTGCAGAACAACAAGAACTGCCATAATGGAATACGCAGCACTCCGGCGGCGATGCCTGCCAGGTCAAAGAACGGATTGGGAATAAATGCCAGTAGCAGGATGATCCAACCGCCATACCTCTGCATGGCATTCATGATCTTTTCATACCATTCCTTATCTTCCACGACGAATTTACCCGCAATCCCTGCCAGGTAACCCGAGAGTTCTCCCACGGCGGCGCCCAAGCCGGCAGTGATCGCCACCCACAAGGGATCAAACACCGCGCCCATAGCGGAGGTGATCAAGACCCCGGGCAGCGGGAAGATGATGGTCGAATTGGAAAGTAATGAAATGAGAAAGATGCCCGGATAGCCAAAATGCTCAAAACGCTGGAGCACAGCCCGGTTGATAAATAAAAAATATGAAAATACAAACAGTCCAAGAAGGATCAGCACGCTACCCCAAAGCTGGCGTGGATTCTTCTTCTGCATGAATGCTAGCCTTGCTTGATGAGGAGGGATTCGATGCGTGCCACCACCATATCCATGGCAACCTGGTTCAAGCCCCCTTCGGGTATGATGACATCAGCATAACGTTTGGATGGATCGACAAATTCAAGATGCATAGGGCGCACCGTCCCCAGATATTGTTGAATGACCATATCCATGGTCCTGCCGCGTTCGGCAATATCCCGTTCCAGACGGCGAATGAAGCGTATATCGGGATCGGTATCCACAAATAATTTCATATCGAACAGTTCCCGCAATTTTCGTTCTGCAAAGATGAGGATGCCCTCTACAATGATGACGCGCTGAGGCTCTACCCGCATGGTTTGCTGGGTGCGGGAGTGGGTGGAAAAATCATAGATCGGGATATCAACTGGCTTCCCTTTTTTAAGGGTTTTGACATGTTCGATCATCAGTTCGGTCTCGAGGGAATTGGGATGGTCGAAGTTCACTTCTGCTTTTTGCGCCGGGGGTAAATCAGTCAGATCACGATAATAGGCATCATGTGGTAAATAGGCAATACGATCTCTGCCAACCGCATCAAGGATCACATTCGCCACTGTGGTCTTACCCGAACCGGTACCCCCAGCTACACCAATAATAATGGGCTGATAATCTATGTGCATGCTCCGATTATACTTTACTCCCTCTCTATCCGGTATATAATTCAGAATTAATGGATAAAAAACATAAAATTGCCATCAAATTTTTCTCCCATCTCAAGGATAAAGCCGGTGTGAGCACGATTGCAATGGAAATTGCTCCACAGACCACCATCGCTGATCTCAAGCAACAGGTCGTTGATCTCTACCCGGCGTTAGAGACCCATCTCAGGAACATACTGATCCTGATCGACAACAGGATTGCGATTGATGAAGATATCATCCCGGATGATTGCACGGTTTCTTTCATGACCCCCATCGGCGGGGGGTGATTGGAATGTTCACTTTCAAAAAATCAACAAAGTCAAAGTTATCGTATGTAAAATATCTCTTTTTAAAGTGAAAGCATTCCCAATAGTGAGGAAACCATTTTCAAACCATTTACATACGCTGTGCTCCATCAAAATGATATTGGAGAAGAAATCTTTATGCCTTCAGTTTGCCACACTCTGTTTTAATAATATTTTCTCTTTTTATAATCTGATTTTTATCTTGACTGGAATAGGTGGTATTGGCAGGTAGTATCTGGCGGATATTCTTTCACCTCGGCTACTCCTTCTTCGACCAGGATGGCATTCACGAATCCATTTTCGCTGAAGACGTAGCGCAGTAAGCGCTCGTATTTATCGCGGTCCGAAACATCGCGAATGAGCAACACATACTGTCCTTCCACCAAGGACCGGTTTAAATCTGCAGCTACAACGGCTGCTGCACGCTCTTCACTATAATATTCAGGTGCATTCACTCCGATATAGCGTACTTGTTCTTTCTGACCATCCATTTCTACCTCGATAGAATCGCCATCGATCACCCTGGTAACATAAGCGATGTGGTAATCACTCAAATCCTGCACACACGACGGCAGGGGAACATCCAGCAAGCCCTGTGCCTCTGCCGGAATTTCAGCGATATGGTATTCCAAACTCGAGGAATCTACAGTCAGTTCATCCAGAGTAATAGGCACGAGATCACAAGCGGTAAGCGCGAACGTCAAAAAAAGAATCAGGAAGCCGATGTGCTTCTTTCTTTTAGGCATACTGAGTTTTCTTCTTTCCAATGTGATCCATTTGATTTCCATCAGCCAACCAGCCTATTGGAATGCCCCTCTTCGTCATTTATAATACAAAAGCCACCGAAGGGAATCGAACCCTTGACCCGTCGCTTACGAAGCGACTGCTCTGCCGGCTGAGCTACGGTGGCAACCACTGAATTATATCAGTGAGATAATTCTTTTTACAAGGATAACCATGAACATTGCACTCATCTCCTACCATACCTGCCCATTGGCTACCCTCGGTGGAAAAGATACCGGAGGGATGAACGTGTATGTGCGCGACCTGACCCGCTATTTGGGTGAGATGGGAGTCCATGCGGATGTGTTTACACGGTCGCAGGATGAACACGTTCCACACGTGCTGCACGATCTGGGATGCGGTAACCGCATTGTGCATATCCCTGCCGGACCTGAAACACCGCTCCCCAAGGAAGAACTATTCAACCATATCGATACCTTCACCAGCAATATCCAGGATTTTGCCAACCAAAAAGAGATCCGTTATGATGTCGTTCACAGCCACTACTGGCTTTCCGGATTAGCAGCTTTAAAACTGCGTGAAAAATGGGATGTGCCCGTCATACATATGTTCCATACACTCGCGCATCTTAAAAACCAGATCGCCAAAAATCCGGCAGAGATGGAAGGCAAACTACGTATTTCATCCGAAAGAAGGATTGTAAAGGACACGGATGCCCTGGTCGCCGCCACACCGACCGAACAGGAACAACTTCTTAAGTATTATGGCGCGGAAGCGAAAAAGATCACTGTTCTACCGCCCGGAGTCGACCTGAAGCGCTTCTATCCCATCCCACAGGATGAGGCCAAGGCGGTCATCGGCATTCCTTCCAATGAAAAAGTGATCTTATATGTGGGACGGATCGAACCACTGAAAGGCATCGACAATCTGTTGAAAGCTATTGCCTTTTTACGCAAAGCAGATGTGCTGGCTACCTGCCCCCATTATGTTGCCATCATCGGTGGGGATCCCGATAAACCAAGGGAGTTTCTGGATCAGGAAATGCGCCACCTGCAGGATCTGAACCAGCGGCTCGGATTGGATGATATGGTGGTCTTTTTAGGAAAGAAAGATCAAGATTCCCTGCCCTATTATTATTCCGCCTCCGAGGTAGTAGTAATGCCATCTCATTATGAATCATTCGGGATGGTCGCCCTAGAAGCGATGGCGTGCGGCACCCCGGTCATCGCCACGCGCGTAGGTGGTTTACAACACCTGGTTCAGAATGAGATCACCGGACTAAGTGTTCCGGATGACGATCCCAAAACACTGTCCGAACAATTAATGCGGGCACTGTGCAAAGAAGGCTTGCGTGACGAGCTAAGAACCAATGGGCTGGAATTTGCCAAGAATTACAGTTGGAACATCATCACCAACAGGTTGATCACGCTCTACCAGGAACTCGGCTTTCAATCTCGTTGATCGCGGCTGTGATATTCCCAGCCGCGTTTGATGACCTCTCTTCCAAAGCGAGCTTTCAGGTCATCCATTGCCAGTAATAGTTGATGTTCTTTTTGATAGTCCTCATCCAGGAAAGAAAGCTGCTGCATCTCGCTGCTGAGCCCAGCAACCGCCACCCCAAGCAATCTTACTTTCTTGTCCTGCTTCCAGATCTCATGCAACAGGGACACACTGGTGTTCAGGATCACTGTATCGTGATTGGTTGGCTGTGACAAGCTAAATTGACGTGTATGTGTCTCAAAATTTGGCCAGCGAATCTTCAAGCGAATGGTCTTTCCACCTAAGCCCTGTTTTCGCAAGCGGAACGCCACTTTTTCGCTCAAATAACGGAGGGTGTTGATGATCTCTTCCTCATCCCGCACGTCTTGATCAAAGGTGATCTCATTGCTGACCGACTTGATATCCTCTTCCAACCCTACCGGGCGCTCATCCATACCCAGGGCACGCTGTTTGAGCGTTTGAGCGAAACGCCCAACCTGTTGTTCCAAAAATTCATCCGATTGCACAGCCAGATCGCCTATGGTCTTGATCCCCATCAGGCTGAACGCCACCGCACTTTTCTTTCCGATACCCCATAACTCATCAATCGGAAGATTACTCAGGAATCCTGCCTCTGTACCACCCGGCACTTCCAGGATAGCCTGGGGGCTCTGGTCGCCACGATAGGAAGATTTGGCAATATTAGTGGCAATCTTTGCCACCAACATGTTCGAAGCAACTCCAATAGAACACGGCAAACCGACCTCTTGCCGGATACGTTTCTGAAGCAATCGAGCTATGGAGCAAGCGGGTTGGGGCATGTCAGTCACATCAATAAAGGCTTCATCGATGGAAATCTGTTTCACCAGCGGAGTGGTATCTTCCAGAATCGCCATAACTTGCTGCGAATAGTACTGGTACTTGCCGTAATGTCCCTGCACCACTTTCAATCCCGGAACTTTTTGCAGGGCGCTCTTCATCGGCATGGCAGAATGGATGCCCAACTTTCTGGCAGCATACGAGCAGGAAGTGACCACTCCTCTTCTATCTGCTGAACCACCAGTGGCAAAGGCCATGCCCTGCAGGGATGGATCGAGTAATTCTTCAACAGAGCAAAAAAAGGCGTCCAGATCAATATGCAGGATCTTTCGGTATCTCATGGGTAGCATATATGTTCTATTATACAATCAAAAAAAAGCAGCCCGGGGGCTACTTTTTTAGTTGTTGTTTGAGATTGCTCATCACAGTGATGGGCGTTGGATCAACGTCATATGAAAGTGCCAAATAGTATGAGAAATAATCTCCGAACAGAATAGCATCCCACATTTCTGCCAGACGAGAACTACCTTTGAATTCTACCGCATCCACAGCCAGCCCCGCCACCATCATCTCCTGTTTGGTCAAATCTGCACGCAATAAATTGCGCGGATGGGCAAAACTGCCCTTCAAGAAGATCGGCATGGTCCTTTCGATCAGGGCCGGGTCATTTTCAATACCTGCCAAGGTATTATGATCTGCTTCCGGAAGGAATTCGAATTGCGCCCAAGCTTTTGCTAATTCATTGATCTGCGTCTTCCAACGGCGTGCAACAGGCGCCAGATGGTCAAAACCAAATACGGATACCAGTCTGCCGAGGGCTTGCCCCGCCAAGCGTTTGACAGGATTTTTAACAACAGGCACATCTGCCTTATATGTTTGTTGTTTTTCTTCGATCTCGGCAACGGTTTTTCGTATGAGTTCCTGCTGGCTGGGGATGAGGTCTAGTCTTTCCAACAAAGCCAGCAAGATGCCAAATGAAAAACCCACTGCTGCACGTGGCTGCCCTTGATGCTCAAACGTCCATAAGGTTTTACCAGCTGACTGCGCTCGCTTTGCCAACTCACCACCGGTCGCCAATGCCAGAACAGATAAATTAGCAGCCAAGGCTTCATAAAACACTGAAAGCGTCTCTTCTGTATTGCCAGAATGGGAAGAAGCCACCACAAGGGTCTTATGCTGTTTTGCCCATTCCGGTAAATTATATTCGCGCAGGCTGATAACCGGTACTGAATTGAATGGTGCAACATAGGTAGAAAGCAGGTCAGCACCAATCGCCGAGCCTCCCATACCAGCTACCAAAATAAGATCCGGTTTTTGCAGATCATGCAAATCATATTTAAAGCTGGCTTGGAATGCATGGCTAAGCTGCTGTGGCAGCCCGTCTATCTCAGCCAGCATATTTTCTTTGTCCAGTCGATGAAATTCCGAGAATTGGTCGAGATGCATGTTCTTCCTTCTTTCCTAAGCGTCTTTCTTTATGAGATCCTGCATCAGATCCAGGAATTCCTGCCATTCCTCAATAAAAAAATGAAGGGTGACATTATTGAGTTCCAGGTGATAGATATCTTCGCCATCCGGTTCCTCGGATTTCCACGCCATATAGTTATCCGTCTCTGCGATGGTGACCACATTGGTTTTTTCTGAGTCAGACATGATTATTTTTTCCTCACAACTTTCTTTATTTTTTTACTCATTTTTTCTCCGGCGTTGCTAACCCCCTGCGATGCTTTTTGATAAACCCTGCCGAAGAAACCATTTACATCCCCGGAATAATGCTGTTCTTCCATATGCTCCCAGGGATCCAGATCAAAAATCTTACGGAAGATATAATGCAGAAATAATTTAACCGTCGCAAGAATGGGAGAAGCGAAGATCATTCCCATGACACCGAACAGGTCTAACCCGATCAACGCGGCAATGGTGATCATAGCCGGATGCAACTTCAAGCTGCCAGCCATCACGCGAGGTGTGAAAATATTGTCATAGATATTATCGATCAACCATCCTGAGACAGCCACCAGGGCAGCATATGGCAGCGGCTGCATACCAAAGACCGTACTACCCTGAAAGACCGCCACCAAGAAATATATCGACCAGGCTACGGCTACACCGATGTAGGGGATGAAATTAGCCAAGCCTGCCAGCACAGCCAACAGCACAAAGTACCGTACCCGTAAAAATCCCAACAACACGATATAAATGCAAATACGTACTAAGAAAACCTTTGCCTGTCCACGAAAGAAAGCATTCCAGATAATATTGGTTTCTTTTCGCAAATGGAGTGCATCATCTTCATATGCTGGCATCATGCTCAAGAATATACTCTCTTTTTGTTTCTGGCTTTCATTCAACATCAGGTAAGCAATGATGACCGTTAAGAAGAATTTCCCAATGGCGCCAAATGCGCCGGTTGCTATTCCTCCAATGGAATTTCCGATACCGGACAGCAGTGGTTGGGCGTATTCCAAGACCTTGCCTCCCACCACCTCCCAATCGATATATGATAGATCAATCTCCCATGGTCCGATCTTAAACTGAATCGCCGACAAATTTTGGATAAAACTGGAGACATCATTCGTAACATTGAGTAGAAAATTCACCAAGCCCTGAATCTGTTCGACAATAGAAACACCACCCCACACCAAGGCTCCAATGATTATCAGCACCATGAATATCACCAACAAAGCAGATGCCAGCCCCCAGGAAATCTTAAATTTCTTATGCAAAAACCTGGCGGCCGGTTGCAGGATCCAGGAAATGATAAAAGCGCCTGCCACGATCGGTATGAGATTAGAAAAACGAATGATGATTGCAACCACAATCACCAGTAGAATAATCACAATGATGCTCTTGGTGGTAGCTGACCAAGGCGGTGAAAGCTTCTTCCGTTGACTCATGTTAGTATTAATTTTTTTCCCTGTTAAGGACAAACTCCGGGTTGGATCTGGTTGAAAAACGCCCCGAAGAAATTACACCATTGATCTGTCCATTCAATGATGAGCATGGGCAACACACAAAAGATCAACAGAAATAACAGCACGATGACCAAGACAATAACCCAAGTAGGGGTATTGCGCAACTTTTCTATTCCTAAAGGTGCATCGCTCTTTGTAGACGGTTTGGATTGCTTATCTGTTTTTTTTGTGCTAGCAGGCTGTCTTCCAGTCACATCAGAAACCTTCTTGACCTGCTTGGTGCCTTCCTGTTTCTTCTCAACGGAAAGTGGTTCAACAACAGGATTTTCTTCGACAATCTCACTGACAAATTCAAGAACTATCCCTTTCCCCAATGTGAGCAGGTCCCCATTTTTCAACTCGACCGGTTTGGTAATCTTCTTACCGGATTGGAAAGTTCCATTGGTAGATTTCAAATCTTCCAAATAGAGGTTTTTGTTTTTAGTGAAGATACGAGCATGTTTGCGAGAGATTTCCGGATCGCTGATGATCAGGTCATTGATCAACTCGCGTCCAATCGATACTTCATCTTTTTCAAGATGGATCACTTTTCCAACTTCAGGACCAGATTTCATGATAAGTTTGTTAATCAGTGTCATTTCGTCCTCCTCATTCATCTGCATCTTTAGTTTATAACGAACCGTCTTACTCGTCAACGGAAGTTGTTAAAAAAACAGACCCCACCATGCCGTGTGCCGCGTAGTTTTGAACCTGCTTGCGCAGGTCGGGCTCCGACTTGCTAGATTCGCCTTGGCTTGCGCCTATCGCGTGACTAACAAAAGATAAGAACCCATTATTTAAGGTGTTGGCTCAAAACGTAAAGTGCCGCATCACGAACACAGCAGGGTACCGTTCTTATACCATGATTTTTATGGAATGACTAGGTTAGTTCACCGGCTACTACTCGCATAAGTTTGATAGAATGGTGTGGGAGAAAATATGAGCCTTCGTGTATTTACTGCCATCGATCTATCACCTCAGGTGGTCGGCGCCATGCAAGCTTTTCAAAGAAAATTCGCCGAACAGATACCCCCTATCTTACGATGGACAAAGGCAGAACAACTGCACATCACTTTAAAATTCGTGGGAGCCTTGCAGGAAGACCATCTTGCTCCAATCATGTCGCACCTAGAGCGTGCGCTGCAAAACCAACCCTGTTTTCCGCTGGATTTCAGAGAAGCAGGGATCTTTCCCAATTTGCAATCTCCACGCATTCTCTGGATCGGATTGCTGCCATCGCACGAATTACAAGCCATATACAGAATCAATGAAAGTATTTTCAAGGAATACGGCTATGCTCCGGAAAAACGTCCTTTTCAAGCACATATCACCATCGGGCGCTTCAAAGACAAGTGCGGTTTCAACGACCTACAGATGTTCAGGAATGTGTACTTTACTTTGCAGAAGCATTTTAAAGCCATACAAAAGGTGGAGCACCTCACATTTTATGAAAGCACCCTGACTCCCCATGGAGCAGCATACAAAATTTGCGATACAATCACGTTTCAAGCCTAGTGGGTGCGTGTTAGAATAGAAAAGATATTTTTACAAGAGGTGAAAACTGGGAACACAAAAAACATTAGAAATGGCTCGAGAGATCATCGCATCTCTTGAGGACAAAAAAGCGGAGGACATTGTTCTAATGGATATTAGCAATGTCTCTCAATTTACAGATTATTTCATCATCTGCAGCGGCACCAGTGATCGCATGCTGCAAAGCTTAGCCAGAACAGTTGATAATACCGCCAAGTCAAAATATAAATTGGATGCGAAAGTCAATGGCAAGTCAATCGAGGGTTGGATAACCCTCGATTTTGGGGACCTGGTGGTGCATGTCTTTTCCGCCCAACAAAGAGATTACTATCAGCTAGAAGACCTATGGGCGGAGGGAAAACTGATGCTGCGTCTGAAATAATCAATCCCTTTTATTTTTCGCTGCCAGGTCGGCAGTATCCTGTGCCAATTTACGAATTGACAGTTTTTCTTTGCCTTTGATATAGGTTTCAAGCAGGTCACCAATCGGCTCTGACCATTTTTCTGGAACGCCATTCATCACACCCAGAATATTCCCAACCAGCCCACCATTGCAATCGACATCCATTCCTGCAATCGCCAGCAAGGAAAGGGTTTTGGTAAAATCTCCCTGCCCCAACCACAGTGCAAAGACATCCGCTGCAATATTGGGGTAAGCATGGATCCAGTTATAGCATTTCAGATCTTCCTCGATGCTTTCCCAGATCGCTACCGTATCTCCGCCATTTTTGATCTTCTGCAGCGCGCTACTCACCACCGCAAAATATTGACTTTTTTGTGGAATGAACTCCATACCAAGTTCAAGCAATTGATGAACATCTGTGACCTCAAATGCCAGAGAGGTGAGCACGGCAGCAAAGATCTCCCCATACACACCATTCCCAGCATGCGAAACCACACCATCCATGTATGCCAACCGGGCTGCTTCCATCGCCCGGGCAGGAGCCAGCATACCGCATACCATTCCACGCATCTGCGCCCCGATCCATTCAGAGTAAGGATTGAACCAAGATCCGGAATCTGGGGGAAATATACCCATATTCAGATTACGAAGGGCGACCCATTCCGCCGACCAACCAAAGGGAATTTGTCTCACCCATTCCATGGCGATCGCTTCGGAGGTGATCTGCGCTCCCATGGTGCGATAGGCATCCAAAAAAGCAAGCTCATAAACCACATCATCATTGGTGGTTTCGGGTTGGGTAATATAATTATCGATCACTCCATACACCTGGGCGATGCGTTTTCCGGTGTATCCTTCAATGCAGGTGCCAAATGAACCGCCTGCCAATTGACCAATCCAACCCTGATAGATTCGCTCAGGGTAGTTTTCTTGCCATGCAGAGGAAGGGGGATTTTGTACATCCCCCATGGCGCGCCGGATCTCTTCCCAAGAATCGGGATGCTGAAATTGCTGATAAACATGCTGTGGATCAGGCTGTGCCATCTTCAATGCATGCAGGATTCTGGCGGTGATCACTCGCAGTTCATCCATCTTGCCCTGTGCATGCAGCCGCATCCCTTCTTCCAGAAAAGCTTCCGCCGCACTGACATCATAGCCCTTGTTCCCAAGTGCCTGGGTCATTTCTACATAAGGTATTTCCGGTGCCGCTGAACCAGGTACCTTGGATGACCAGAACATATCCAATAAGGCATCCCCATAGGGAGCTTCAAAACCTGCTTCATACCAGTTACTGTCGTGGATGCGACGGTCAAGTGGTACAGCATTCTCACGTAATTCTCGATCGATCTGCCAAGCTTTTTTCATGATAGAAATTCCTTTCTTTTGCGGGATGAATAAATAAATAACGCGAACAAGGTCGCGATATACGGTACCATAGAAGTAAATTGGGAAGGCAAATACTGCTGCAGCAACAATCCAAAACCATCAGAAAAACCAAAGATCAGCGAGATCAAAGCGATACCCCAGGGATTGCCATTTACCAGAATAATAGCTGCCAAGGATATCCAGCCCTTTCCGGCAGACATATTTTCCGAAAAGAGGGTCACATAACCGAGTGATAGGAAAGCCCCTGCCAGCCCGCACAATACTCCACACAGTAGCACTAAAACTGTGCGAATATGATCAGATTGGACGCCACTGGTATTCAAACAATCTGCGTTATAACCTGCCGCGCGTAGCCTGAGTCCAAAACGTGTTTTAAAAACGAGGAAAGAGGAAGCAATAGTAGCCAGCAATCCAACATATACCAAGAGATTATGCCCGCTGACGATCTGCCCCAATACCGGAATATCCCTGACAACTGGAATGGAAATATTTGGAATGGATACAATAGATGGATCAGCAAACGCACCTTTGACACCGAATATCTGGCGCAACATATACGTGGTAGCTCCCAAAGCAAACAAATTGAGGGCAATACCTGTAATGAACTCATCCGTCTTCAATTTCACAGAGAACAGAATGAAGATCAACGCCATCACCAATGCACCCAGAATGGCAAAAACAATGCCCACAATCCAGGATTGATAATAATATGAACCGATCACAGCAAAGAAAGCGCTGACCAACATCATGCCTTCCATGGCAATATTGAATATCCCGGCATAGTAGGTCATCGTTCCACCCAGTGCGGCTAATAATATAGGGGTGGCTCCGGTGATCATTCCATTAAGTAGACCGATCAGGATACTCATTTCAGTTCCTCCTTGGCTTTTCGCCGAACCGCCAATTTATTCATCAAAATTGCAAAGTATCCCCTGCCCGCCACGATCACCAACACAATAACCGATTGGATCACCATGATGAATTCCCGTGGAACAGCAGTGATCAGTTCCATTCCGATCGCACCGGTTTGCAGAACAGAGAAGAACAATCCATACAATAACGTAGCCACAATACCATTATTGGCAACCATAGCAATCATGATACCATCCCAGGCATAATTGGCGCCCAACCCTTTCAAGAAACGATGTGGGCCTGCCATAACCACCAAGCCCCCTGCCAGCCCTGCCAAGGCGCCTGTCAGCAGCATCACTTTCATATAGTTCTTTTCGATCTGGCAGCCCCCCAAGCGTGCGAAAATACTGTTTTGTCCCGAGATGCGCCATTCGTAACCAGCAACCGTCTTACTCGTTATAAACCACACTACAATGAATGCCAACACCATCACAATAACACTGCTATTAAAATCCCCCCATTCGGGCAACCAGCCACTGACATTGATAGCTGGGGTCATGGGAGAATAGGCGGTCTTGTCAAAGAAGGGGTAGGAAATTGCCCAATAGGTAAAAAAGTCTGCAATCATATTCAACATCAAAGTAGTGATGAACTCATCCATCTTGAACCACAACCGCATCAAGCCAGCCAGCCCCGACCACAAAGCACCACCCAGCATTGCCAGCAAGATCAAAGCCGGAATCATTAAAACAGGAGGAAGGTCAAGGTAGAGACCACCGATGGTCGCCAGCAAAGCACCCATCAAGAATTGACCGGGTTGCCCCAAATTCACCGGACCGGAAGCAAAGGCAAGCGATGCTGATAGCCCTGTCAGAATCAACGGTACAGAATTCTGCAACATGGTGGTGAAAGTAAAGAATGACCCCAATGAATAATTGAACAAGGCTGCATAAGTTTCGAAAGGAGCATATCCCTGCACCACCATAACTATCGCACCCAACATCAGCGCGATAAAAATGCCCAGCAGTCCATTAATGAGGTTGTTTTTCATTGAACTTCCCTTCCAACATGAGATAGCCTATTTCTTCAACCGAAGTTTTTTCTACAGGCAGATCCGCCACCAGTTTACCGCGATGCAGCACCAGGATACGATCTGCTATACGAAACAACTCATCGAGGTCAGAAGAGATCAACAAGATCGCCCGTTGCTGACTGCGCATTGCCAGGATCTGTTCATGGACATATTCAATCGATCCCACATCCAAACCGCGGGTGGGTTGATCGAGCAATACAAAAGGCGAATTGAGGGATAATTCACGTCCCAGAATGACCTTTTGCTGATTTCCTCCCGACAAAGATTGAAAAGCAACATCAGGAGATCCCATACTGACCGAAAAACGATCCCTGATCTCTTGCGCAAATTTGGAGATCTCCTTGAAATCAAGGATGAATCCATTCCATTTTTGAAAACGGGGCTCAAGTTTATGATGGGTCATCACCAAATTTTCCGCAATGGGAGCCGTTACCGATGAACCCATGGTCTTGCGATCTTGGGGAACATAAGAGAGCAGTCTTCTCCGCTCAAGGATGTCTGCATGGGTGATATCTTTCTTATTAATTGAATAATATCCCTGTTGGGGTGTGATCAATCCCATGATGGAGTTGACCAATTCAAATTGCCCATTTCCTTCCACTCCCGCAATACCCACGATCTCACCCGAAGAGACTTGAAAGCTGATATCCTGCAGGCGAACCACCCGATCAGCATCATGATATGCAACATGTTCCGCCTGAAAGACCACCTGCCCATGCTGATTGGGTTGGCGCAATGAAGTGAAAATAACCTCTCTGCCCACCATCATCTTCGCCAACTCTTCTTTGGTGGTGTGGCTATCGACCGTTCCGATCATCTTCCCTCGCCGCAACACAGTGATACGGTCGCTCAGTGCCAACACTTCATCAAGGTGATGGGAAATGAAGAGAATAGTATGTCCATTATCACTCAAGCGCCGCAATTCATTGAACAATTGAGGGATCTCTTGAGGAGTGAGCACCGCAGTTGGTTCGTCCATGATCAGAACTGACACATTGCGATAAAGCAATTTCAATATTTCCACTTTTTGTTGAGCAGCAACAGAGATATCTTTGACCATCGCCTGTGGATCGAGATTGAAACCAAATTCATCGATCTTTTTTTGCACTTCGGCAATTGCTCTTTTTTCATCGAGCTTGCCGAATTTATTGACTGGTTCCAGTCCCAGGATCACATTCTGCCAAACAGAATATTCGGGAATCAAGAGAATTTCCTGGTGCACCATCCCGATCCCATTTGCAATGGCATCTCCAGTGGAGATGAAATCAACCGGCTGCTGACGATACAGGATCTGTCCTGCATCCATTGCCTCCATTGCATACAAGATCTTCATGAGGGTAGATTTTCCAGCACCATTTTCTCCAACGATAGCATGGATCTCGCCCTGTTTGAAATCGACGGTTACATCATTCAAAGCGACCACATCCGGTGGAAACACTTTTACGATATGTTGCATTTCAATCAAAGGAGCTGAAATGGGTCTATTCAAGATGCTTCTCCTAATTATCAAGAAGCGTGAGAACTAACTTTCGAGGTTGTTTTATTCTCACGCTTCTTTTTATTTCATTTTAATTTTAATCTTACTCAGGTTGGTAGATCTCTACGATCAGATCACCACTGATGATTTGATTGCGTAACTCATCAACCTTATCGATGATGCTTTGCGGCAAGATCATGACCTCAGCATCAAAGACTACGTCCACTGCACCGGTTGCCAACCCATATTGCAGTACTTGTCCGGGTTGGTAGGTGCCATCTTCAATAGTGGCAAATACTTCCTGGATAGCCTTCCCTACATCCTTGATATCGCTGGCAACTACTGCACCAGGAACGATATCATTCTGGTTGGTATCAACGCCAATGGCATAAAGCCCACGTTCTCCAGCAGCCTGCAACACACCCATACCTGCCGCAGCAGCGATCTGGAAGACAATATCTGCGCCCTGATCATAGAGCTGCAATGCAGCTTGTTTGCCTTTGGCAGTATCTTCCCAATCACCAAGATACTTTGTTTCAACAGTGATCTCAGGATCAATGGAATGAGCCCCATTGGTATAGGCAAAGATGAAAGCGTCAATGACCGGGTCCACATCACCACCCACTGCACCGATGATCTTCTCGGCATTGATATTGGGAATGCTGGTATCTTCAGTGGTCATAGCAGCCACCACACCAGCAAGATAGGCACTTTCTTCCTCGATAAAGTCAACGGAAGTGATGGTATTTCCATCATTCTGGACGACGGTATCGATGTTGACGAAGATCTTCTCCGGATATTTATCTGCATATTCTTTCAATTGATCTTCGAAACCATAGGAGATCACAAAGATCACATCCGCATAGTCCACTGCAGCTTGCAGAGCAGGCTCATATTGCCCGGCATCAAAATTGGTTTCAATAGTACGGGTTTCAACGCCATATTGCTCGGCGATCATATCCATGCCGGCTTGCCCTGAATCATAAAAGGCATTATCACCAAGTGCTCCATTGATCAAGTAAACGACTTTCTTCACATCGCTGGTCGCTTTGGCGGATTGGCAACCAGTCAGGGATGCCAACAGGATCGAAACGATCACGACAACATACAGAAAATTTTTCTTAGACATCTTTCTCCTCTTTTTTTGTTTTTACGGGTTATTTTCGACTAATCTATAGATATAGACGCATCACCTCCTTCAGGCGAATGAACGATGAATAGGTTCGCAAGAATTACAGCCATTCAAGCAAACTTGTATATTATCCAGAAGGAAAGTTCTGAAATCATTGATCACTGCAACGTTAAGCTAGATAGGATACATTTTCTTTTATGTTTTACCGGCTGACTCCACCTTGATCAAACAGAATCCATAAACCAGGAGGCACTCAAAACCATCTACCTCATTTGCTTAATTATTTTACCTTCATTTTTTCGATATTTGTCACAAAGAAGAAAGAAACAGATCCCTGCGAACTATTTCGACGCACTTTCTTGCGGGATCTGTTTTTCTTATTTTCAATTTTTGGAGATATGATCCAATGCTATGCTTCGTCTATCCATTTGTCAACCAATCCAGATAAATTTTCACATTTGTTCCTTTTTTAGAGTTTCTTGATCTCCTGCAACACTTCTTGGCTGTGATCGGCAGGTTTCACTCCCTCAAAAACTCTGACGATATTGCCATCTTGATCGATCAAATAAGTGGTACGTAAAATGCCCATATACTTCTTCCCCATCATGTGTTTCTCAGCCCAGACACCATATTGCTCACACACCTTGTGATCAGTGTCAGCCAGTAAGGTGAAAGGAAGGGCATATTTTTCTTTAAACTTCTTATGTGATTTAACCGAGTCAGTGCTGATACCCACAATAGTGACCTGCGCGTCAGAGTATGCACTGTAGTCATCACGGAAATTGCAGGCTTCGGTGGTACAACCGGGGGTATTATCTTTGGGGTAAAAATATAGAACCACAGGGCTTCCCTTATAATCTGCCAAACGACGGGGGTTCCCATTTTCATCCAGCAGTTCAAAATCAGGTGCTTTTGTTTTTTCTGCCAACATGGTTATTCTCCTTTATCCTATTATAGAGAAAGTAATCCTGTTAATGGATTAATGAATTATAAAAATCACAGAAAAAGCATGGATGATATCAACAATGCCACATTTAAAAGCACTAACGAAGTCGACAAGAATCTGATAGATGTCCAATTCCCCTTTTCGCCAGCCAGAACCTGATTGACCAACCAAATCAAATAAACGCCGACCGGAATGCTGAAATACCAGCGCAACACAAAACGCCAGGGCAACCGATCTACACCTAACAACAACACCAATATATATGAAAAAACGATCAAATACACAACAACACGCAGCGTCACCACACTACCAAAACGCATAGCAGCGGTGGTTCGATATTTTTCAATGTCAGAAGGAAGAGTGCGATTACTTTTCAAATATAAGTGTGCCAGGATAATAAAGAAAAGGGGGAGACATAAATAAACAAGGGTAAGCGGGATCCTACTTCCTGCCATGATCGAATACCCGAAGCCAGGGATGAGAAATCCGACCAGAAATGCATGCAACAATTCACCATACCCAGAATAGATAAAGCGGAAAGGCTTGATGGTATAGAAAAAGATGAGCAATAAAATAGTGCCCGCCAGGATAAGGGCAATTTTTTCTCGGATTTGGAAAACGGTTATAACGGTCCCTACTCCAATTGAAACAGCTGCCAAAATGTAAAAGATCAAGCGATAATCCATGACACCGTAAGTTTCGACCAAAATCGTTTCAAAAGAATGGTCATCGGTAAAGATAAGATTAAGCAGTTCCATCCCCACCAAAAAAAACAAGATCACCAGCAGTCCCTTGGCTACCAAGAAAATATCGACCTTATAACCAGCATAATAACAAAAAACAGCGCCAAATAGGAATAGAGCAATGCTCAATGACAGCTCAGTCGTATGGAAATCACTTAAAAACAATTTCCAAACAGTGTGAAATTTTTTAGGAGGGTTTTCTTGGTTCAAATCAGCTTCCTCAAAATTATTTGGGTTAAAATGTTAACATGCAACGCATTCCTCAGAAAATCCATAAAAGTAAAACTATCTCGCCATTGTTTTCTTTCTTGCCATTTGCAGTGTTAATAAGCTTACTACAGGGTATTATAAACATTTTTTCTGACTTGCATTCTCCTATTGCAATTATTGACTTACTGTTCTTTCTATTTTACCTGGTAGCACTGTTGATCAATTTTGGCGATTGCTATCCCAAAGGGGTATTCCCAAATTCACTTGACTTCTGGAAACTAGCCAGTTGGCTCCTGCTGGCAAAACCCATCATGTTCGTTCAAATTGAAAACGGCAAGATCATTTCAGATGCCCCGTTTTCAAAGCAGCGCAAATTACTGACCATCGACCCCGCCAGCGCGGCTGCTGTATTCTACCCCAAGGAAGAATTGAAAATCCTGAAGAGTGGTTTTTACTGCCTGGATACCCTTACCCTTTTATATGCTGTTTTTGATCTGCGCACCCAATCGGTGCTGTTCCCTCTCGAGATTTCCAATGATAGAGCAACGGAAACGTCAGTAGAATCTGCAATGAGTAAAACCAGCAGCGATGATATTTATATGAACGCCACCACTAGCGATGGGTATGTGGTAGGAGCAACTTTTTGGATCACTTTCAAATATGATATCGAACTCGGTGATGGTGAGCATCCGTATGGGTTTGACAGCTCGCAATTGATGAAAGCTTTGGGAAAATTTCCTACAAACACACGCAGTATGAGCGATCCACAGCTTCAAGCGCGCACGCTTATCCAGCTAACCCTTCAATCTTTGTGGCAGAGCATGATCAGCCAAATCGAATTGTTAGACCTGATTCCACAAGCCACTATCCAAGTTGCGAGGCTGGATCAAATCGAAAAAGACCTGAGAAAAGCTTTCACAGTGAATAGCTCCTCACAGGATAACGGTGTGACAAGCATGGATAACAACAATCCGGAAAACGCAGCCTTAGTAATGCAAAAGCACGGGTTGCGCATTCTGAATCTGAATTTATACTCTTTATGGCTGCCGCCGGAGACTGATCTGGCAATCCAGCATCATTGGCAACCTCGCAGCCGGCAGGCAGTCGATATGTTACAGTATCTCCACGAACAGAAAACCGGTATCTACCAGGAACTTGGAGAACTGCATGCATTGTATGATCATTTCCATCCCAGAGGAATCGTTTAAATGAAAGTAACTATTCCCTCTGTGATCAATCACAGCAGTTACCAAGCTTATAAAAATCAGCAGGTAAAAAAATGGGCGGTAGTGATCGCACTGTTTGTGCTATGCATGATATTGTGCTATTCATTTATTTTTGAAGAGACGTTACAAAATAACCGAATGCAATTCAATGATCTCTCATTGGGCACCCGCATCGAACTGCTGAACCAACTCTTCAATCCATGGGGGTTGCTCTTCAGCAGCGGATTACTGATCTGGCTTTTTGCCGCCACCCATAATGCGGTTCGCAAATCCATCGCTTTTCCTCAATCTCGGCTGGAGGTGATCAAAGTAAATGATGCGGGGCAATTCCAGGCTATGTTTGGACCGGCTTTCATCAACATCGGGTTGACAAATATCATCATACTCAAGAATTATGGCGGATACATCCATGTTTTACTGCCCTTATATCCATCGGAGAATGAACTGTACTTCATTAATAATACAGAGAAGATCGACCACACCATCTCGCTGCGAACCCATACTATTCAATTGGATATGGTTTGCCGCACCAAAGAGGGCATTCCAGTAGCCTATCGTTCAGTCAGCGTCTCATACCGCTTCATGGCAAACATTCCCAGCCGGAACCAGCAATCCAATTCCCGTTCTATGAAGAACGATCTGGAAAAAGTGAGATGGAATTTATTGCGACGCGGTCAGCTTAACAGTTCTCAAATTGCCCACATTTGTACAGAATTGGTAATACAGCAGGTCACCCGCAAATACTTATTGGATGAACTGGATAAAAAAATCCAATCGCGAACAATCGAGATCCAACCTTCTGCTATTGATCTTTATCTACAAAACTACCGCGCATTTAAACTAAAAACGATACGCAAACACTGGCATATCCTGCGATTTTTGAGAACAGCAGATAAGATCACACGCCAGAAAATGCGTCATGCAGTCTTAAAACGCCCGCAGCGCAAACAGATCCATACAGTGGTCAAAAGCGATCAGCTCTATTCTCACATGACATTGATCACACATGACAAAGCTACGATTTCATCCACCTCAATAAACCAAAAAATCGAACAATCACTGCGGCGAGAATTACAAAAATACAATCTTGAGTTGATCAAAGTGGTCATTCCAGCCGCACTCCCCAGTGAAAAACTGGTCAGTCAGAAAATCGAACAATCCCTGCAAAAGAGCAATGATCTGTTCCAAACAAAAAAGGGATTACAAGCCTACCAACAAATTCAACACTCTAAAATGACGTTCAGTAATACAATACAGGCATCTGCCGGGACCACATTTACACCAAGCCTCCAGATGCGTTTTCAGGAAGAATTGTTGATTGAAAAAGCACGTGAAGCTGGCATTCCCGATATTGATTCCGGAAATGAAACCAGGAGTACATCATAGCTTTCTCGTTTCAATAAAAATCAAATCAAGAAAGGTATCTCATCATGCAAATCCCGATAAAAATCAATCCAATTGTCCAACAACATCTCACAAAAAACGACATTGTAGCTTTAGAATCCACCGTGATCACCCATGGCTTACCCTTTCCACAAAATGAGGAAATCGCATATGCTTTGGAAGATGAGGTAAGAAATAATGGTTGTCAACCGGCGACTGTGGGTATGTTGGATGGAGAACTGATAATTGGGTTAGACCACCAACAGGTCCACCAACTTGCCACTGCAGAAAAAGTACGCAAGGTCAGCCAGCGCGATTATGGAATCAGTATGGCGGCCGGTCTGCATGGGGGTACGACTGTAGCCGGAACTATCATTGCTTCTCACCGAGCAGGGATCAAGGTTTTTGCCACCGGTGGGATCGGTGGAGTACACCGCGGATCTGTTTTTGATGTATCAGCAGATCTACAGGTGCTCTCTCAGTATCCGATGGTCGTGATATGTGCAGGTGCCAAATCCATCCTCGACCTGCCTGCCACTGTTGAAAAACTGGAAACACTGGGAATACCTGTGTTGGGTTACCAGACCGATGAATTCCCGGCATTCTACTCCACTTCCAGCGGGTTAAGTGTTGATTGGAAAGTAGATTGTGCCGAAGAGGTGGTAGATATCGCCAAGCATCAATGGGGTTTGGGAATTCAATCAGCCATACTGGTAGTGGTACCTCCCCCTGCGGAAACTGCCCTGCCATTCGAAGAAGTAGAAAACTATATTCAAGAAGCAGTAAGGGAAGCACAACGCCAGCACATTCATGGTGCCATGCTCACCCCCTTCTTATTGGCAAAGATGAACGAACTAACAAGCGGTAAGAGTTTGAATACTAATCTAGATCTTCTTAAAAATAACGCTCGCGTAGCAGCCTTGATCGCATCTGCATTCGCAGCAAAATAGGAATCATTCGCCAGACCGGTCAAGTAAGTCGTTCCCGGCTACACGAAAAGTGCCGGTCTGCTTCCACGTTTCTCCCACAAAGATCTGGACATAATAGTTACCAGGCCGCCATTTATCTTCTGCCTGCTGGCATTCGGTGTATCCATACCCGCCGGAAGCACCATTCCAGGGCAATGTTTCCATACAGATCAGATCACCTTCATAGAACCACAAGGCAGTCCATTGAGCTCCCACCTTCATTCCGTCATATGAAAAACTACCGTAAACAGTGTCTATTGGCGCACTGAATACCTCACCCGGTTCGATCGGCTGGAGATTGTCATCCAGATTCTTGGCGAAAAGCAACGAGCTAAAAATCGCATCTGGATTGGGAGTGACATCCGAGGTGAATTCACTGCTGATAATAATCGAAAGCACCGGGGTCGCCGTATACAATGGTACAGGGGTTGCCGAGGGTACAATGGTAGGCGTGGAAGTCAGGGTAATAGTGGGTGTAAGCGTTATCGTAGGGGTAAGCGTTGGTGTAGGAGAAGGTACATATACCCGATAAATAAGAGGCTCGGCAAACAAATTAAAAAGAATGGCAATGCTAAGAATGATAAATCCCAAGAAGATGATGCTGAAGGCATTGCGCCATTTTTCTCTTTTCTTTGCGAAAAATGGCATGCTACGGGCTTCTTTGTAATGAGTAAAACCTCGTACAAAGGTTAAAATTGCCATTGCAACCAGAACAAGCACCACAGCGATCACGCCCGCCTGGATATCAAGCTGCATTAATCCCGATCCATTTCCACAGCCATCGTTCTTCTACGATGGCTGCGACGCCAATTGGAAATTCGTGGTAGTATCTGCTGGTATAGAAAATATAACCCTTTGCGCGGGACGTAATCCCATGCTCCAATGGTGCGCTGAACGGTCCCTCCAAGACCTTGTTTGAAACGAAAGACACCCCAAAGCCGGTCCGTTTCGATAAATTCATCGGGAGCTCCCCACAGGTCGTAGCTGTCGCAACCCTTGCTTTTCGCCAGACACATCGCTTGCCACTGCAATAAGTAGTTGGGCATTTTTTCTTTGTGTTTATCCGTTGACATACCATAGAAATACCAGGCACGGTTTCCCACATAGAAAAGGAAAAGACCTGCCACCGCTTCTCCATTCACTTCTGCGATCAATCCACGCGCCATATCATGCTCATAGAAAAGATTCCAGACATCCAGATAATATGGTTTGTCGCGGATGATGAAACCGTCACGCAGGGAAGTTTCTAGATACATTTCATACATGAAAGAAAAATCTTGCGGCTGCGCCGTGCGCACAGACACACCTCTCTTCTGCGCCAGGCGGATATTGTAGCGTGTCTTCTGTTTCATAGCAGCCAGCATCTCATCTTCACTTTTATCCAGATCAATGATAACCGTATTGCGAAACTGGATCTGATCACCGGAAAATATCCAATGGTTTTTCTGTAAGAGATTGCAGAAAGCCAGCCCCTGATGGTACGAGCTTTCTTCCTCTTCTCCCTGAATTCCGGTATGGGTGACTATCTCAGCATCCATTTTCAGAAATACCGCACCGTGCTGGTCAGCGTAATGCTGAAGACCGACCAGTACTTTTGCAGTGACAGTTTCATCCAGTGTTGTAAAAAGAGGGCCACGCGGAACATAGCAAATATTGACTTTCAACAGACCCCTCAAAAAAGTTGCCGTACGCGTGAGGATCATGGCAGACGCTTGAATAGTTTCACCATCTTTCCAGATCATGAAATCTTTTTTCCAGCCGTATTTTTCTTTGATCTCACCCCATTCCCATGTTTGCAGAAAATGAGGTTGGGGACAGTTCAATACGATCCTGGTCCAGTCGCTACGATCCACGTGCTAGTTTTTCTCCTTTTCATTGATCCAATCTTGAATTATGCGAGTATGGCTGGAACCAGCCAGTGGTAGTTGGTAAATCTCTTCTCTCTGATAAAAACCGACGCTCATAGATTCGTCACTACCACACAGTTCACCACCACTGCGTACAGCATTGTAAACGATCAATATTCCATTGCCACGCGGGTCATCTTGGTACATACTGACGGCCCGCAACCCAGTGATGGTCACTTCCAAACCAGTTTCTTCACAGGTCTCGCGCACAGCACCACACATGGGGTCTTCATCCACTTCCAAATACCCAGCCGGAAGATACCAAAAACCTTTCCAAGGTTCAATCCTTCGTTGCACCAGCAACAAGGCATTGTTTTCTTCCAGCAACACGCCGGCAGATACTTTGAGTTGCGGGTAATAGATCCATCCACAACGCGGACAAGCTTGACGGACACGTTTTTCCAATATAATCTCGCGGAGTTCCTCTCCACAAAGCAAACAATGAACTTTCATCATGAATTATTCTTGCGTGTATAAATCAAATATGCCAGATAGATGGGGTAATTATATACTCTATCCCATGCACCCATCGAACGCATGATCTCTCCACCAAAACCACGTTTGAAGCGATACACACCCCACAGCCCATCACTGCGACTGGTAAAATCGCGCTCTAAAACATCCTCCGGCACATCGGGGATACCCCACAGATCATACTCTTCACAATTTTGTTGTTTAGCCCAGTGCATGGCAGCCCACTGCACCAGATAGGTAGGCATGCGGTTGCGCTCAACCTCATTCGAAGCGCCGTAAAAATACCAGGCGCGTTTCCCTTTTCGGAATGCCATCACCCCCGCCAGCGGTTCATTCTGATAATAAGCGATAAACAAGGCACATGCATCCTCTTTGGAGAAAAGATCATAGGCACGCCGGTAGTAAGTATCGGCATGAATACCAAATTCATCCCGTTCGCCGGTGGCGTGCATCAATTCATTGAAAATATCCACACGATCATCCCGGCGGATGTGAACCTCTTTCTTCTCCGCCAGACGAATGTTGTAGCGTGTTTTTTGTTTCATGCGTCGCAGCCATTCTTCTTCCTCTCCGAGCAATGAGATAACCACCGTTTGGCACGGCTGTACGCAATGCGGGCTTTTTTTGAAACCAGCCAGTTTCGAAATGATTGCAAACCGATCTTTTTCCCAGCTATCTGGTTCCACTTTCAAGAAAGCCACATGATGCTGTTTGCAAAAACCATCCAAGTAATTCCACAATTCCTGCCAGTTCTCTCCGACCGGACCTTTGGGAATATACGCCAGGTTGAAACCAAAGATGACCTTCTTCAGCAGCACCAGAGCACCAGTGTCATTCCCAACGACATAATGTGGGGTCCAACCATTTTCCTCTTTCAAAGCTCCCCATTGGGCAGTCTGCAAGAGATGCGATTCAGGAAACTGCAGCAAAAATTGCTGCCATTCGGCGGGGCTGACCAACTTCATGATTCGATCGCCGTAATATTGATGGATTGCGAGCTACGCACGGAAGCACCAGGAATAATCTGATCCAACATGGTCAATATCTCATCTTGTTTGCCATCCTGTGCCAACTTTAATAATTTATTGACCGCATCCTGCAGCGATTTCCCGGTCAATTGATCTTGCCCTTCTTCATAGAAAACATCTGGATGAGCGGTCTTGCCAAATTTTCTGCCGTCATTCCACAGGTCTTCACGCAATTTCTCCCCTTCACGCACACCTGTGAATGCGATCTCGATATCTCGTTCCGGTTCAAGCCCGGAAAGGCGAATCAAATCTTCCGCCAGGTCTACAATGCGTACCTGTTCACCCATGTTAAGGATAAATGTCTCCGCACCTTTGCCCATGCCGGCAGTTTGTAGCACCAGGTGGACCGCTTCAGGGATGGTCATGAAATAACGTTGCATATCGGGATGGGTCACAGTCACCGGACCGCCTTTGGCGATCTGGCGCTTGAAAAGCGGCACCACACTACCGCGGCTGCCCAGCACATTTCCAAAGCGCACCACGGAATAGGGTTTACCGGAACGTTGTGCGGCATCAATGGTCATCATTTCTGCCACGCGCTTGGTAGCACCCATCACATTCACCGGGCGGATAGCTTTATCGGTCGAGATCAAAACAAAACGTTCTACATGATGATCAAGAGACACATCCAGTAAATTTTTCGTCCCGCCAATATTATTAAGCACGCACTCATCGACATTGGTTTCCATGAGGGGTACATGTTTATGGGCAGCTGCATGAAAAATCACATTGGGCTGTTTTTCTGTAAAAATACGATCCAGACGATCATGATCACGCACATCTGCGATAACCGTTTGGACTTCCAGAGACGGAAATTGTTCGTTAATCTCCAGATATGCCTCGAAAATAGCATTTTCCCCATGTCCCAACATGATCAGCTGTTTGGGTTGCCAGCGAGCGATCTGGCGACATAATTCACTACCGATGGATCCTCCCGCACCGGTGACCAACACGACCTTATCATTCAGCACTTTACCAACCTGATCATCATTAGTATGAGCAGGTTGGCGGCGCAGCAGATCGGTGATATCGACATCTCGAAGTCTGGAAATACTCACCATGCCACCGATCAATTCATACAAACCTGGCATGGTGCGGAAAGCAATATTATGTTTGCGGCATAGGTTGGATACTTCACGGATGATCTTACCGGGCGCACTCGGAATAGCGATGATCACCTCATCCACACGTCTGAAAGAAAGCATCTTGGGTAAGTTCTTCACCTCACCTAAAACCGGCACGCCATGGATAGTTTTACCCTTCTTTTCTATATTGTCATCTAAAAATCCAACCGGATGCATATTCAGCTGCGGGTTGCGCTGTAATTCTTTTACGACCATAGCACCCGCATCTCCTGCCCCGATCACCAGTACCCGTTTGGTGGCTTCTGCATTCTTGGAAAGTGCATTTTCCATCCGTCCTTCTGAAAATACGCGAAAAGACAGGCGCTGCCCTCCCACCAGCAGGATGGAGATCACCCAATCGATGATCAAGACCGAGCGAGGGAACGCGTAGAACGCCCATCCATACAATATGAAGAGCATCGGGATAGCTAAGATGAGCGAGGCGGTGGTAACCGCCAAAACAATCAGTTTGATCTCGGGAATGCTGGCGTATACCCACATGCGACGATAAAGTCCAAAGAAATAATAAACAAGCGGTTTAATTACCAAGGCTAATCCCAACATCCACAACAACGAGTAGAGATAATTCTGAAAGACTGCAAATAATTCCAAACGTAAGATATAGGATGCCAGAACAGAAACAGGGATGAGAATGAGATCCGTGATCAAAACATGCCGGTTGCGCAGTTTCAGCTTGAACTTCACGCTATACACCCCGCAATCCGACTACCTGCCCCATGGTTCTCAGAATAATCGTAATATCCAACCAGATATTGCGATGCTTGATATAAAATAGGTCATATTCCAATTTGATGGCTGATTCTTCCACATTGGAAGCATACTGATAATTGATCTGTGCCCAACCAGTCATACCCGGTTTGACGAACAACCGTGCCCTATAAAAAGGGATCTCCTGTTCAAGCTGGTGCACAAATTCCGGGCGTTCTGCTCTGGGACCAACCATAGAGATATCCCCTTTCAAGACATTGATGAACTGTGGTAGCTCATCCAGATGGCTCTTGCGCAGGAACCGTCCCGTTTTGGTCACACGCTCATCATTTTCAACAGCCAAACGGGGTTTGCCATCTTCCTCCGCATTCTGGTGCATGGTACGAAACTTCAAAAGAGTAAAGGGTCTTCCGCTGATACCGACCCTTTCTTGCCGGTATAAAATAGGTTTCCCGCCATCCAAAAGGATGATAAAAGCCAGAATAGGAGTAAGTATCACCAAAAGGAACAAACCAATGATAGCAACGAAAATGTCAAGGATGCGCTTCAATGTTTCGTAGCTGGAAGTAGAACGAGCATGATCGACAAATGAACGCAAGATCCAGTCATCTTCCAGCAAAAAAATCGGCACCCTACCGATCAACTCCTCGTAGAGGATTGGCATAGTGATAACTTCAATTCCATTTTCTTTGGCTTGCAGAATGGCTGCGAACGTTTCTGCTTGCATTTCACCAGAGATCGAGAAAATCAGATCAGTGACATGTTGTTCTTGGATGACCTTTAACAAACTACGATTATTACCCAATACCGGCAGACCTTCAATATTCCTCCCCTTTTTCTGTTCATCATCATCAATAAAACCAACCAAGAAAAAAGGAGAAGGCCAGATATTCTTGATGACCTTCGCCATCGTACAGCCAGATCGCCCCGCCCCAATGATCAATACCCGCCGTAAAAAAGTGGGGGTAGTGAAAACACTGATATAGATAAAACGCCATATTAAGGTAAACAATGCGACTGATCCGATGAAAACCGCAACACCTCTGCGCGGAAGAGTATTCGGTTCGGCAACGAAAAAGACAAACAAATAGAGAATGGTAGCAACTGCAGTGGAAATCAAGATACCCTGGATGGTATCCCGTCGATTACCGGCTTTGCGCACGTTATACAGATCAAGCATGAGAATGATCCACATAATTGGTAGCAGGTAAAACCAATTGGGGGGTCTCTCACGGATAAATTGTAAAGAAAAACTGATCCACTGATCTTTTTGTGCCCAGAAGTACAACGCGATCACCAACGCGATTGCACTGCAAATAGCATCACCCAACACCAAAATGAACTGGCGTTCATGGGCATTCAACAACCAGCGTCGATTTCTTGTCTTTTGTAATTCAGCCATTTCGAATATATATTGTACTCAATTATTTCTTTAAAATGGCACTAAAGAGAAAACCCGCTCCCCATGAAAAATGCATACACATCATTGCCACGGGCAGGTATAAAATGTGTGCCAGATCCTTTTGCTTAACAGCTTCTTTGATCCCGGCTCCCAACAAGGCCAATAGATAAAGCGCCAATACACCCAGATATAAATGCAGCGCTCCTTTGCTAAAAAAAGAAAAAATAATCCCAAACAGGTTACCAATCACAAATAGCGGAGGCAGCGCCTGACGCCAGCGCAAGGTGTGCGGATAACGTTTCAACATCTGAAATTTCCAATATCCGTAGCGCCAGTATTGTTTTGCCAACTCACGTAAATTTTTACGGGCGAAATAGACACAGCGAATGGTGGGATCGAACCAGATCTTGCCGCCCTGTTTTTGAATGCGGGCATTGAATTCATAATCTTCGTTGCTCAAAAGGGTCTCATCAAATGCACCGACTGCAAAGAACAGGTCACGCCGGAAAGAACCAAAAGGCACCGTATCGACTTCTCCACTTTTATTGGAATAACGGTAGCGGGCATCTCCCACCGCCAGACGATTAGCGGCAGCCGCAGCAATGGCACGTGCCATGGGTGTTTGATTACCCGGTTTGATCTCCCATACCCCTCCGACGTTCGCACCTTTCCCCTGTTCCAGATCCTGCAAGCAAGTAGCCACATAATCAGGATAAGGCACGGAATGGGCATCCATTCTCACCAGATATTCTCCACTGGTGGCATTGGCTGCTACGTTTACAGCAGCAGGAATAGTGCGTTTGGGATTATCCACTACTTTAATCGCGAGCTGTGGATAGGTTTTCTGGAATTCGGCGATCTTTTGCCGAGTCGCATCTTGAGAATGCGCATCGGCAATCACCACTTCCATTTTTTCAACTGGAAAATTTTGCTTCAATATGGCATGCAATAAGAGCTGGATCGTACCTTCTTCGTTATAACACGGTACGATGATAGAAACTTTATATTTAAATGAACTCATGGACATCAACTCTTGTTTCTGTGGATTGGAAGCTTCACTACAAACACACTTCCCTGCCCGGCATTATCTTCAACCCAAATATTTCCATAATGGGATTGGATAATTTCTCTGGCTATAGATAATCCTAAACCAAAACCCTTCTTTTTTCCATACTTTCTTGAGGTTTCACTTTGATAAAAACGGTCAAAGATCTTCTCGCGATCAACTTCGGGAATACCCAAACCGGTATCGGCAATTTTGATCATGATGTTTTTCGCCACCATCTCTGCTGAAATATGCACCTGCCCATTTTCTGGGGTAAATTTCAAAGCATTATCGATCAGGTTAGAAAAAACTTGTGCCAGCCGGTCACCATCGCCCATGATGACAACATCCGGAACATGATCCATTTGCATTTGAATTGACTGTTTCTCCGCTTGAATGGAGAATTTGTCCAGCATGTTTACAAGTAGGGCTTGAATGTGTACTTCACTGTGTTGGATGTTCGCCGTCCCCGCTTCCAGACGTGCCAGCGTCAGAAGATCCATCACCAGTCTATGCAAGCGGTTGGTTTCGATCAAAATGACATTGGCGGCTTTATCGATAGCTGGTTTTGATTCTACTGTTCCATCCAGGATAGCCTGCGCATATCCCTGAATAGAGGTCAGCGGGGTTTTCAATTCATGGGAGACATTCGCCACGAACTCGCGCTGTGATTGCGCACCCGCCGTGATCTTTGTGCTCATCAGATTGAACGTGCCAGCCAATTGTTGTACTTCCTTGGGTCCTTCCAGCGGGATCTCGATTAAGTCACCTTCAGCCAGTGCTTCGGCAGATTTGGTGATATGTTTAAGAGGCAAGGCGATCCAGTTACTGATCAACAAGCTGATGAAAAAGGCAAAAACCAGCACGATGGCACCTGCTTGTAAAAGCGGGCTCATGAACTCATCTTTCACGATCGCACTGAACTGAAATACCGGTTTGATGATGGCTGTTAGAATGTAATAGTTGTCTCCGATCGAGCGAACCGTGTAGAACCAGTCTTTATTGCGCTCGCCACCTCCAAAAAGATCCACATCCGTCCCATCTTGCGCGTTGAAGTCAATCTGTTTGGCTATCAACTGCAGGGCAGCTTCGGAACCTGTGATATTCGCAACTAAAAATTGTCCATCATGGTTAAAGAGGGCAGCATTAGCATCGATATCTCTGGATTCGTTTTGAAAAGCCAGGATGAAACGTTCGGTAGGCAGATCCACAATGGAATCCAGCCTTCTAACCAGCAGTTCAGATGACACATCAATCTGGTTGATCACCTGCCGGTACAGAAGCGGGCTTTGCCGTAAGGCATAGATCAATCCGATCGCGCATACCGCCAGCACCATGATAACGATCAAAAAGTAGGTCAACCACAAACGAGAACGCAATGAAGTGAACATCAGGCAGTAAGTTTATACCCGATACCGGTGACCGTTTCAATCTTCACACCAGTACCTTCCAAGCGTCGCCGGATCTGTGCGATATGCACATCTACCGTACGGGTTTGTCCATAGAAATCAAAACCCCAGGCAATACTCAATAATTGCTCACGTGTGAAAACCCAACCCGGTTTCTGAGCCAGCACCTTCAGTACTTCGAATTCTTGTGTGCGCAACTCGATGATGCGATCCTTCCAGCGAACTTCTCGACGATCCAGATCGATCAACAGCCCACCAACCTGCAGCACACCCTGTTTATCTATGTCATGACGATCCTGGCGACGTAACACTGCTTTGACCCGTGCCACCAATTCTCGTGGGTTGAAGGGTTTGGTCATATAATCGTCCGCCCCCAATTCAAGTCCCAGGATCTTATCAATATCATCATCACGTGCTGTCAGCATCAAAACAGGAACTTCGTTGTTTTCGTTACGAATGGTACGGCAAACAGCAAAACCATCCATGCCGGGCAGCATGATATCCAGAATGATCAGAGCGGGATGCATGGTACGAGTATTCTTCACCGCCTCATTGCCATCTCCAACACACTGTACAGTATAGCCTTCCTGTTCAAGATACATGCGGGCGATGTCTTGAATATTCTCTTCATCATCCACCACCAGTACCAGATCACCTGCCATGTTGCACCTCTTGCTTATTCTATAAAAGCAACCGCTTCAATTTCAACCAATCCCCCTTTGGGCAAGGCTGCCACTTGTACTGCTGAGCGTGCCGGTGCATTTTCTTCGAAGAAACGCGCGTAAACCTCATTCATGGCAGCGAAATCGTCCATATTCTTTAAAAATACGGTCGTTTTTAGAACTTGTGAGATATCTGAGCCTGCGGCTTTCAACACCACACTTAAATTTTCCAGTGCTTTCTCAGTTTGAGCATGAATGCCGCCTTCTACCAGCAAGCCACTTTGAGCATCCAAACCTAATTGACCGGCGGTAAAAACCAGGTTCCCGTGGCACACTGCCAGTGAATACGGTCCAACTGCTTTGGGAGCATTATCTGCAGAAGTGATGGTTTCTTTCATAAGGTATTTCTCCTTCTTAAAATAATTTCTTTTTCATTATATGAGAAAAACGTAAAGTGCATGTAAAATATGGGCTGGTATAATACAAGAAGGATGCAAATTGGCTATCCTTTTTTTATGGAAATTTTTGCACAAGTATGTGAGGTGTTATGTTATTAGAAAGTCTCGCCGCGATCGAAATGAGATACAAAGAGATCACACAGCAGATCGAAGAAGACATGGATGACTACCAGAAAGTAGCCGAGTTATCCAAAGAGCGTGCCGATCTAGATCCCATCATCGAAAAAGGCAAACAGCTTCGTCAAGCACAAAAGAATTTGGAAGAAGCCCAGATATTGCTGGATAGCAGTGACGACGAAGAAATGCGCAATCTGGCACAAGAAGATATCCAAACTCTCGAACCACAGATTGAGGTTTTAGAGCTGGAATTGAAAGGGATGTTGGTTCCCAAAGATCCGCGAGACCAGCGCAACGTCATCATGGAGATCCGGGCAGGCACCGGTGGTGATGAAGCCGGATTGTTCGCGGCGGACCTTTACCGCATGTATACTCGTTATGCCGATGCTAAGGGTTGGAAGATTGAGATTCTCTCGCAAAACGAGACCGGCATCGGGGGTTTTAAAGAGATCATCTTCATGGTGAAAGGCAAAGGGGCATATTCCAAATTGAAATATGAATCAGGCGTACACCGTGTGCAACGCATCCCCAGCACCGAATCTTCAGGGCGTATTCACACCTCAACCGTAACAGTGGCAGTGCTCGCGGAAGTAGAAGATGTGGACATTGAAGTTCCTGATTCCGATCTGCGCATCGACGTCTATAAATC
Organism: Chloroflexota bacterium; assembly: GCA_012798455.1. Classification (GTDB taxonomy): domain Bacteria; phylum Chloroflexota; class Anaerolineae; order Anaerolineales; family Anaerolineaceae; genus UBA4781. The sequence goes on from JAAZNC010000104.1 coordinate 54,630, forward strand.
GGCTGGCGCTGGAGGGCAGAACGTGCAAAAGAACGCCACTGCCATCCGCATCACTCATCTCCCCACCGGAATGGTAGTTGCATGCCAGGATGAACGTTCCCAACTGCAAAACCGTCTGCGCGCCATGAGCATCTTACGCGCGCGCCTGTATGAGATCGAAGAGCAAAAACGCAAAGAAGAACGTGATGCGACCCGCCTTTCTCAGGTAGGCAGTGGCGAGCGTTCTGAAAAGATCCGCACCTACAATTATCCTCAATCCCGCGTGACCGACCACCGCGTCAACATCTCTTCACACAACCTGGCAGTGGTCATGGAAGGGAATATCGATATGTTCATCGATGAGCTGACCCTGCGGGATGAAACCGAGCGTCTATCGCTGGTCGAAGAACAGGGTGAAGAATAAAATCTCCATTGCAAATTGGCTAGCGCAAGCCAGGATGGCTCTTTCAGCGCATCTCCCCGGGGAAACCAGTTCTTCTTCGCTATATGCCATCCTCGAAAAACACAGCAGGCATCCCCGTGAATGGCTGATCGCCAATCAGGATGTGGACCTAGATGAAAAAATACTTCCCTTCTTAGAGCAAGATCTAAGTTCCCTCTTCCGGGGCAAACCGCTGGCATATATCCTTGGTGAATGGGATTTCTACGGTCTGCAGTTTGAAGTAAACAGCGACGTACTTATCCCCCGCCCTGAAACCGAGCTATTGGTGGAGAATGCTCTGGCATACCTTGCTTCTAAATCAGGGGGGAACCTGGCAGTCGATGTGGGCTGCGGCAGTGGTTGTATCGCCATTGCGATCACCCGGCATGCTCCGTCTGTGAAATTTCTGGCAGCAGATATCTCCCACCCTGCCCTGCAAGTGACACAACGAAACATCCGAAAATTTGATCTGGAAGATCGTATCTTCCCGGTGCAAAGCGACCTGCTTTCCGGCATCCCAACAAAATTCGATCTCATCTGTGCCAATCTGCCTTATATCCCCCATGCCGAGCTACAGGAATTAGCAGTAAGCCAATTCGAACCAGGATTGGCATTGGACGGAGGAAAGGATGGATTGTATTCAATCCGCAACCTTTTAATGCTAGCGCCAGCATGCCTCAAGGCAGGTGGATGCATGCTGTTGGAAATGCAGTACGACCAGGGAAAAGCGCTGCAGGAACTGGCAAGTTTGCATTTTCCGCAAGCACGAGTGATAATTAAGCGCGATCTGGCACAACAAGAACGCCTGATGATCATCCAATTGTGAAGAGGAGCACCTGGTATGTTCACTGAAATCCTACCCATGGATCATCCCGAAACGATGGGAATTGCTATCGATGAACTGAATAAGGGACATGTTATTGCCATCCCAACCGACACCGTTTATGGGATCGCCTGCCTTTTGGATAAGGAAGAAGCCATTCATGAGATCTACCACATCAAGGAACGCGAGGCGACAAAAGCCATCCCACTCCTGATCGGGGAATACGAACAGATCATCTGTACATCGGATGGTTTATCTATCAACGCTCAAAAGCTCGCCAAACGCTTCTGGCCGGGTCCTCTGACGCTGATCATCTCCAAGAGAATGGAATTACCCGAAGTCCTTACACCCTACCCCACCGTGGGTGTGCGCATGCCAAATCACCAATGGTTGCGACAGCTCATCCGCCGCAGCGGCGTGATCGCTGCCACTTCTGCTAATATATCCGGTGGTGAGAATCCGCGCACCGCCAGAGAGGTACTGAAGCAACTGGATGGACGCATTCCCCTGATCGTGGATGGCGGCACCTGTGAAGGCGGTGTTCCATCCACCGTGGTGGATTGTTCAGAAGAAGAGCTCAAGATCTTGAGAGTAGGGGGAATCAATGAAGAGAAGATCCAGAGTGTACTATCTCGTTCTTGACAAAATAAAAAGACCTGCAAGAAGCAACCGAAATAACTGAATAGTATTGAGTGTCAACCATCTGTAGCAAATTTAAATTTTTCTCGTCCATTCCAACCCTTGATATATCTGGCAACCAGCTTCAGGATGGAATAATCAGAATTCCGATATCCCTTATCTCCCGGATAGTATCGGATCCAGTCATCTTGCCAAATCATCTTTTTCTTTTCGGGATCCGTCACAATTTCGATCTTCCCATTCAGCATTACCCCCTGCCAATCACTCTCGATGATGAAGTACACACAGCTTTTGCTATTATGCATGATGTGTTCCATTTTCTCGGAAGAAGTGTTGGTAGTCATACAGACTTCATAAGGGGGAAAAGGCAATCCATTCTGCAAAGAGGGATATTGTTCCCGATTGTATAAATTCAACATGGCACGGGTTTCCGGTTCACCCTGCTCATTGATAGTGGTTAGATAAGCAAATTTTGATCTTTCAACAATTTCTCTGCAAAATGGATTCAAAACGGATCTATCCATGATTCCCTCCTATACCAAAAAATTTCATCATTGATCTGATTGCCTTTCATTCGTAACCAAAGTTGCGGCATGAGCATAATTATACCTTCGCCTAATTCGCATCATATTTTTATTGGTACTCAATAGCTTGCTGGAGGTCTATCAGCTCGTCATCAATAACCAGATGAATCAGATAATCCCGTCAGAGGCACGTGCCACCATCCTTTCCACCCAGAACCAGATAAATAGTCTTATTTATTCGTTTCTTGCCTTGTTGACCGGAAGTTCAATAGATACCTATGGCATATCGAAACTCAATCTTGTATTTGGCACTTTGTTTCTATTTTCTGCGCTTTTTATTGGAGCGGCGAGAAAAGATATAGAAACTAAATGATCAAGGGAAATCTTCTCATGAAATTTTACTTGGAATATACAAAAGGAGTTTACAACAGTTTTTCAATGATTCCCTGTCAAGGATTCCCTTTACAACACCCCTCATTATCGCTATAATTGCAAACGCGATTTCAAGATAACAGATTCTCCATCTGCTAAAACAAGTCGCTTTTGAGCTCAAATCTTTCAATTCGAATCAATCTTTTCCGTATGCTGTATGATTTGCTTTTACAAGGGTATACCCTTGCAAGTGATTTCAGGATTACAGATGATAAAGAAGTACCTTTTGCTCTGCCTGATGATCAGTTAGCATAACATCCAATCCTTTATTCGCCGTGGAGGCTCCACATTAGATGACAAAACTTTAGCAAGAAAGAAAATGGAGGAAAAACACAATGCTCTTTACAATAGAATCAACATTGGTGGCAATCTTGTTTCTTGTGATCGGATTGATCTTGATGATCGTTTCCAGTAAAAAAACAGTCGACTATTCCGTAGAATTGGCTTCAATACTCAATGTGCCTCCTCTTATCATAGGTGTTGTTTTGATCTCACTGGGCACTGATCTTCCAGAGATCATTAACTCTGTTCTCTCAAATTACTTTGGACATGCCGATATCAGTATCGGCGATTCAGTGGGTTCAATCTTAACCCAACTAACCCTGGTCTTTGGCATTCTTCCCTTTTTTGGAGGTGCCATCAAATTCAAAAGAAGAGAACTGGCTGTTATTGGCGGTTGTCTCATTCTGTCTCTTATTTTCTTATTCACTATCTTCGAAAAAGGCACATTTACCAGATTGAATGCATTCTTCTTAGTTGCCAGCCTTGGTTTATTCACAATGATCATTACTACCAGCGTGGCAAAAAGTGACTTTGAAAAAACCAACCATTTGACTTCACATAAAAGAAAAGGAATTCTTGTGCTATTGGTGTTCGTCTTTCTATTAGGAGTCGGGGCTGGGTCAGTATTGATCATCAATTCAGTTATAAAACTGGCAGAGGATATTCATATTCCCGAATATTTCATCAGCTTTTTCATTGTTGGCATTGGCACATCGTTACCTGAGTTGTTTGTGGATATCACAGCCATAAAGAAAAAACAATACAATATCGCAATTGGGGATATTTTGGGAAGCTGTTTAGTCGACGCAACACTTTCCATTGGATTGGGACAACTCCTCTTTCCACAGAAAGTATCGACTGTTTTGGCAAATCAAACTATTCTCTATACCATAATAGTTGCAGCGATCGTCATCCTAGTATTAGCACTCAGACGGAAACTGGATAAAAAGACAGGGATCCTCTTCATAATCCTTTACTTCTTTTCATATTCATTCCTACTTATTTAGATAAGAGGGAAATATAAAATCACCAGGGTTATGTTTCTTTTCTAAAGTGTAATTTCAAGCGGAGTTCCATCATTCGTGATAAGGCTGTTTTCTTTTGGGATAGCCTTATTTATAATGTCAGCTCAACACCCAAATTCAAGCAGCAAGTTCTTTTATTTCACTTAAACTTCTTTTTGTAATATTCTTATCAAAAGTTTTCACAAATGAAAATGATTGTCTATCTTCATAAGCACACTTTTCATATTTGTCTTATTTTCACGCTGTTACTGTTTTTGCGTATGGATCAACAAGTCTAAAGATATTCAAAGTTATAATGAGTTCAGAATCAATATTAATGATTCTGCTTACCTATGATAGCTATCAGGATCGAATATTTTCAATAGACATCACAGAGAGGTCATAAAACTTTAAAATCATGCTGAAAGTTGAAAGATTTTCATTCTTTATAATATTTCTTCTACTGGTAGGTTGCCAACCCACTACACCCTTCCAACATTATTCGGTAAACTATCCTAAAACTGAAAAAGTGACTTTCAATGTTGAACTCAATGATCTGGATATTGAAATCTTTTCTACCCAGGATCCTGAAATCAACATCACCTATGACGATTTAATCAGTGATCAAAAAAAGATCATCATAGATTATCAAGAAGGTATTTTTACAATATCTTCGCAAGATAAAATTTCCCCGAGAACCATGCAAATCATGCTTCCACCTGGCTGCAACATTACATTGGAAGCTTTCAATACCAACATTACTTTGAGGGAACTTTCAGGAAATATCAGCGTTCACACCATTGCCGGAGATATCAGCGCCTCAAATTTAACTGGTCAAGTGAGTTTGAAATCTGCTCGTGGCGATGTGACGTTAAATAATTCCCATGGTGTGCTCTCCGTTCTAGGCGAGCATGGAATAATAACCCTCTACTCCAATCACGGTATGCTCAACGCCGCTACCATCATGGGAACAATCCACTTTTCGGGGCAAATCTTTACCGGTGATGATATCTTTCTAGAAACCGATCGTGGTCCTGTCATTGCCACATTGATGGATGTGGAAGACGTTTTCATTAATGTCTGGACAACCAATGGCACTGTCACCTGTATGGTTGACCAAATTGAAATGACCAGCGTTACATGCAAGCATTCTCCCTCCTCTCCACAGGGGAAATTCCAGGTAAAAACAGTGTGGGGGACAATTCAAGTTAAAGCGCAAAAATAAATCTGCGCTACGCCCCAGCAATCTGTAGGACTTCTTCCGCAGTGATGCTATCGGTAACCAGATGAGTGAGATATTTCCCGCGCAAAGCTCCCAAGATTGGTTGTACTTTTCCCCGTCCACAAGCCATCCCGATACGGATAGGGATACGTTCCAGGTTCTTCTTCGAAATAGTAACGGTTTTTTCAGAAAATACAGTCGCTTCCGGTTTACCCTGAATATCAAAATGAAGACCACACACACTGCCAATCGCTCCGGTTTGCCTGATGCTTTCAAGTTCTTCCACCGTGATATCTCCCGATAGATAGAAACTCGCCAATTCATTGCTCAAACTACCTACGCCCACCACTGCATAACGACACTTCCCCATCATCTGGAAAGTTTCGTTGACAATCTTGTTCTTCATTAAATTGTCCACCATTTCAGCATTTTCTAGGTAGAATGGCGAATTAAGGTAATATGGATGCCCACCCAGAGTATGTGCGGTAGCTCGAACCAATTCCATACCACAATAGGTGAAATCACGGGATGCTATAGCACCCACCAATTGCACCACATCCACCGCATAATTACGTAAATCTTTTTGGGTGAGATAGTTCACAAAATTCGCCACCGTTGTCCCCCACACCAACCCCAAAACCGCGTTAGGAATCAACATAGACTCCAATAAATTAGCGGCTGCCCATCCTACACGTTCTCGCCGACGTTGGTCAGTTGCAAAGGACTGATGAACTATTTTTACATCTTCGATATCGAAAAGTTTTTTAAATTGCTCCATCAGATGAATATCATATGAAAGCGGACGATGCACGGTGATCTCAACAAATTTCTTTTCCCGCGCTTCGGTGAGCATCCGCGAAACCATGGAACGTGTGACGCCGATCTCCTCGGCAATATCTTCCTGTGTCCATTTCAGGTCATAATACAATTCTGCAACGTATGCTAGAAGGTCATCCCTGTTTGCGTCCAATTTCACCTGCATTGATCTTGATCCCGTTTCTCTTAGAAATTGTGAATCAATTATATTCTACATGCAGATGCTACATCGGGCAGGATTTCAGACAATCGTGCAACCTCTTCTTGTGTGGTTTCGCGCCCTAATGAAATGCGGATAGTGGCATCCGCTTCTTCACGCGATAAGCCAATTGCCAGCAGTACATGAGATGGCATTATTTCTTTAGAATTACAGGCAGAACCCAATGAGAGTGCCACATCCTGCTTGGATAGACGAATTTGCATCATTTCTGCCACACAATCCGGGAAAGTTAATGAAAGAACATGCGGGCAAAGGTCAGTGCCTTGCGCACCGTTCACCCTCAATCCCGCAATACGCTTCCGCAAATTTTCGACCAATTGTTTCCTTAATCCGGAGATCACGTTTCTATCACGTTCTTTATTCATGGAAACCAATTCGCAGGCTTTCCCGAAACCGATGATAGCCGGTACATTTTCCGTTCCGGGGCGCAAATATTGTTCCTGTGATCCCCCATGAAATATATTGCTGATTGCGATGTCCGTACGTACCATCAGCGCACCTGCTCCTTTGGGACCATATATCTTGTGCGCAGAAAGGGATACTAGGTCGATTCCCATTCTTTCACTATCCACATCCAATAACCCAATCCCCTGGACGGCATCACTATGGAAAGGAATGCCATGCTGGTGAGCGATCTTCCCGATCGCAGCAACGGGTTGAACGGTTCCCAATTCATTATTGACCAACATGATCGAGATAAGCCGGGTGTTCGCACGAATGGCTTGCTCCACACTCTCAGGAGAAATCAACCCAGCTTTATTCACTGGTAAATAAGTTACCTCGCAACCCATTTTCTCCAGAAATTGGGCAGTATGCAGAACAGAATGGTGTTCGATCGAACTGGTGATAAGATGTGCCCCTTCCTGCTGCCATGGTTGCAAGATTCCCAACAACGCCAGGTTATTGGCTTCTGTCGCTCCACTGGTAAAGATGATCTGATGTGCTTTGGCACCAATCGATGCCGCTACCTGAACTCTGGCATGCTCCATGCTCTCTGCGGCAATCCGCCCATATTGGTGCAAGCTAGAAGGGTTGCCATAGTCAATCCGCCAAAAAGGCTGCATAGCTGCTATTACTTCTTCGCTAACAGGGGTAGTGGCACAATAATCAAAATACATAATTACCTGGCTGGTACTTGCGAAATTACCTGAACATGTTTTTCGAGTTCGTTGAATATTAATTCCAGTGTTTCATGATCATCGATATCCTGAATCAATTTTCGAATATTGATGGTCGGGCAATCTACTTCTTCAGCTTTATACGCCGGTAAAAGTTGAAGTAGTAGATCGGCGGAAGGTGGAAAGCTAAAACATTCCCAAACACTGATAGAGGTAACCCTGCAATCGTAAGAGCGCTGATTGAATAACTCATCCAAGTATTCGGCAATCATGATCATCCGATTTCCGCAGGATCCACCCAAAACACATACATGAAATTTCTGCATTTTATGATCTACTCGTAGTTCATTTCAAAGGTTCTATCTTATCCTTGATTATATCCATACGCGATCCCCCCGCAAGTTGGGAGAAAAGGAACCTGCTGTTCTTCTCCCAACTTGACCTCCTATAAAATACTATTCATCGCCGCTATGCGATGATCGAACTACCAGTAAACTATGCACCCAGACCCAGCAAGCGCATCACATTCTGGATAAGAAAACCAAGCGGATCGCCGCCCATATCAAATGAACCTAACAAAGTCCCACTGGCAATCTGTTCAGTAAATTGACCCATCATGCTGTATGCCTGGGTTTGAACAGGAGCCACGGCACTAGCGATATACAGAACGGGGATCATATAGACCGCCATGATGAGAACGGTTTTAACCACGTTGCCCTTGGTGTAAGGAACTACCGAACCGACCCAGAATGGAACGACTGCCAACGAAGCGATGGGAAGCAATTTATTTCCGGGCAATACGGCTGCCAGTAAAACTGCAACAACATATAAAATGACCGTAGATGCCATGACAGAAGGATGACCCAGGGTCACTGCGCAATCAACGGCAACATAGATCTCACGATCACCAAACTTCTCGCGCATGAAACCGATCACACCCTGTGCAATCGGGATCAGCCCCTCAGAGATGATCGAAACCATACGGGGCAACACCACCATCATGGTAGCAACCTGCATAGCCAAACCCAGAATCTTTTGCACATTATAGCCGGCTGCAATACCAATAACGATACCAAGGACCGCTCCCATAATAACAGGTTCACCAAAAAGTCCAAACTTTTTACGAATGCCTTCCGGTGATGCATCCCAATCTTTATAACCGGGAATTTTATCCAGGACTTTGGTGATCAACTTGGCGAATACACCAGCTTGAACGGTGGTGCCGCACGGGACACTGATGCCGGGCATTCCATGAAATTCCTGAATATCTTTGGCGGTCCAGTCACCCAAGAAACCACCGATGGTCAGGTACGCCACACCGGCTACAACACCCCACCAGATATTTCCGGTGAGCGCCCACACAAAACCAGCCAATGCGGAGCCATGCCAGTATGACCAGATATCTACCCATAAGGTCTTGGTGATTTTTAAAGAGATTAAGATACCGTTCACAACCAGGGTGATCAACAACACCCCTGCCACACCAGGCCAACCCCAGGCAATACCTGCATCTGCCCAGTTTACATCGACCAGGGTCAGGCTCAGACCTAAACGGGTTGCCATTGCTCCAACAGCGGGTTCTAATGCAGCAACGATCAAATCCACGATCAGGAAGAGACCAGCCAGACCAACACCGGTCATAACCGCACCACGAATTGTCTTTTTAGCTTCTACCTTAAAAGCAAAGCCAAGGATCATCAACACGATCGGTACAATGACCGTTGATCCAAGTCCCAAAAACCATACAACTGCAGTTTTGATGAATTCCATTGCATTCTCCTTGAATTTTTATGAGTTTTTATTACCGTGCGTTCTTATTAATCCAGTTCGGCTACATATTCCATGATCTTATCTAATAAAGCTTCTTTTTCACTCTTTGTACCAATTAAGAAAGGTAAACCAATAACCACCGGACATTTAAACTCACGATAAACTTGAAGCATGGAGACCAAGATATCCATATTATCTTCATATGCTTCGATATTTGACATGAGAACATGAACCACTTCAATATCCTCACGTCCTTCCTTTTTCAGCCGCTCGCGGATCAACTCTTCACCCAATGTTGAAGTATTAATACCAACGCCGCAGGCTACTACTATTCTGTGTCCCAATTTTTTTCTCCTTTCCTTATTTAATTATTTTTTTCCTTTTAAACCTCCGTTCTTCAGATTTTTATTGATTAATAATGCTGTCCAATAAAGCGACGACCTTTTGTTTTTCCATTTCTTCATTCAATTGTTGCAACAGAGCAGGATCACCAAAGATCTCGGAAAGATTTTGCAATGCTTTCACCTGTTCCGAGGGATCTTTATTGACCAATAAAAAGACCATCTTTGTTTCCAGGCATTCTTCACAGTTGACCATATTCTTAAAAACCACCGGATCCTGCATGCGAGCAAATGCAATAGCTGAATGGATAACCCCTTCAGCTTCACCATGGGGGATAGCCACACAAAATGGATCGGTGGGAAGCCCGGTCGGATAGATATTTTCGCGTTCCAATACATAATTCACATGGTCACAGGTCACATGACCAGCTTCTTCAAGCCTGGTACATAACCTGCAGATCACTTCCTCTGCATCAATCGCATTGATATCCAATAAGATCAGATGTGAGTCGATGAAGAACATGGATTAACCCTTTTGCTCCTGCCCGTAGCGATTATGGTAAAAGTCAAAAGAACGCCGGGCTTCTTCCTCTGCAAAAATCCGAGGCTTTCCAAGCAAACAAGCCATCGTATAAGTCTTGGCAGCTTCTTCAAGCGTGACGGCACGTTCTAAGGCATCATGCAGATTCTTCCCAAAAGTCAAAACACCATGTCTACCCAATAGCACCCCAAAACCATTTCCCAGTGCTTCAAGCGGTGCGCTTAGGAATGCCTCATCTTCCACATGAGCATATGGAGTAGTTTTAATAGGCTCCCCAAACCAATCCGCCTGTGTCTCGGTAACAATTGGTATACTTTGACCAGCAACGGCGAAAGCAGTAGCATAGCAAGAATGGGTATGCACAATGGCATTCAAGTCAGGACGTCTTCTAAAAAAACGCACCCATAATTCACTGGCGCAGGATGGTTTGTAATGACCCTCCACCAGGTTGCCATCCATATCTACCAAGACGATATCAGCAGCATTCAAGCCATCGTAAGCCAAGCCACTGGGGGTCATAGCCACCCATCCGCTTTCTGGATCCCTGGCAGCTGCCGTGCCGCCTGCCATCCAAACCAATCCGTATCTTGCCAGAGCAAGGGCGGTTTCTAACACCTCATTGCGTAATTTTTCCAGAACCATTCCAGCATCCTTATTCTTGATCGATCGGATAGATACCCAACCGTTTACCTTCTTCAAAAAATGCCAGCAGATTTTCCAAAGGTACGTCATTGCCAAAGTTATGCGAGGGAGCCAGAATATAGCCACCTCCCTGCCCCATTTCCCGTACTCGACGCCGAATCTCTCTTTGAATATCCCGGCGATTGCCTTTGGTGAGAATTTTTTTCACATCCACCCCGCCCATGAACACCAGATCTTTACCAAAATCTCTTTTTAGTTCGGCCGGATCCATCCCTATCAAATCCGATTCGACCGGATTCAAGATGTCAAAGCCGGCATCAATCAGATCTGGGATAAAACGACGTATGGCACCATCGCAGTGCAGCATTATCTTGACATGGGGTGCTTTTTTTTTGATCTTCTCAATGGTGCGACGGTGGTAACGCCACATTACCTCTTTATAGAATTTAGGATTGAACATGGGTCCATTATTGGTACCCAGGTCTTCTGCCATTTCGATGATCTGGATAAACGGACCCACTTCGTTCAAGAAAACATCATAAAATCCATCCAAAACATTGCTCATTTTATCGAAAAACGCTTCGAATAATATCTTCTCTTTAACCGTCATCAAGAGGGTTTTCTCCATCCCTAATAAAAAACGAGACATCTCCCAGGCATTGCCGTACACCGGGCGGTGTCCCACCAATGAATACTCAGTGAAGTTATAAAGTTGTTCGGCTTCTTCTCGCAATCCTGTAATTCTTTCGGCTTTATAAGGATCCGGCCATGGATATTTTTCAATATCTGACTGTCTTTCCAGGTGTGCCAATGGTTCGCCACCCAGGTTGTAGTAACCGGATAAGAGCTCATGTTTCAATCCCCATTCATCAATAAATGGCTGGAAAGATGGACCGATCTCATTCATGATAAAGGAATCCACCGGTCGCAAATGCAGAAAACGCATATCAGTCCCCAGGTAATCCAGCAAGGGATTGTAATCGGGAGTGGAGTAGAAACCCACCAGCGTACGCCTGTCTGTTTCTTTAAAGCCGAAATGATCTTTCAATAATTTATACAGATTTTCCGTCAGGTGGTTCGCAGATCCTCCCAGGGAGATCGGAACACGATCCGGTTCCTGGTGGTGGATAGTCAGTTCTACTCGTTTACGGGGTGTCAATTGTTCCAAAATGGCCGCTCCCAATTATGATTTAATAAAAGATTTTCCGGTTCTGTCCCGCCTTACCGGGACATCAATGCAACTGCTTCCTTGGCAGCCTGGCTGGCATCCGTGGCAAAGCCATCCGCACCGATCGATTCAGCGTACTCTCTGGTGAGAGGAGCACCACCGACCATGATCTTTACCCGGTCTCTGACACCCTGTTCCCGCATCATGCGTAAGGTAATTTCAATATTTGCCATCGTGGTAGTCAACAAAGCCGACATGGCAATGATATCCACATGATCTTCCTGAACCACTTGAATGAATTTCTCCGCAGGTACATCAATGCCCAGGTCCAACACTTCAAAACCGGCTCCCTCCAGCATGATTGCCACCAAATTTTTCCCAATGTCGTGCAGGTCTCCTTTGACCGTTCCGATGGCTACTTTTCCCAAAGAATCTGCCTTCGCTTCAACCAACAATGGTTTCAAGATGACAAGTCCAGCCTTCATGGCGCGGGCAGCGATCAACATCTCTGGGACGAAATATTCTCCTCTTTCGAACAAACTCCCCACCTCGGTCATTGCCGGAATCAACGTTTCATTCAATAACAGGATAGCTGGAATTCCCTGCTGGATAGCAAGGTTGACATGTTCTGTCACCACTTCTTCTTCACCGTCCAAAATTGCATTGTAGATAAGCTCTTGAGAATTCGCCATGCAAGCTCCTGATGATCTAATAAAATTAAATAATTTCTTATTCACTATTGTGAGTATTATTATTGTTTTTGTTCACTTTTGTATTATACGATTTGCATATACAAAGTCAAGTAAAGATGA
>JAAZNC010000014.1 GCA_012798455.1 Chloroflexota bacterium
ATTCAAGGTGATGTACTTGGGATGAACTATCAATACGGTCAAAATCTATTCACCGCCGATAATGAAGTTACTCTGAATAATGATGCCATGAAAGCAGTTATCCAGCGACTGAAAGACCTGTATGAGGTCGATGGTGTGGGAGATTACAATTTTGGCAATAACTCCGGAGATAATTTTGGGCAGGGTTCGGTTGCCATGTACCTTGGCTGGGGTTTTATGACCAACGTGTTAAAACAGAATTTCCCCGATACCTCGTTTGCTTGTTTTGAGATTCCCATTCCAACCGAAGTGATTCCTTACGCTTTCCATCGCTACAACGGTGAATCTACCTTTGGCGTGAATAAAAACGCTCCCGCCGATCAACAAACCGTGGCGCAGGACATCATCCGCTTCTTCCTGGCGAACGACTCTATTCAAAAAGAGTTCTGCCTGGCGAATGCAGTTTTCCCGATGAAGGTCACACTGCAAAATGATGCTGATTTGCTCAGTATTCCCAGCGTCGCCGTATTAGCGGACCACATCGATCGCTATATCTGGCCGGGTGCTATGCCCAGCACTGTAGAAGACAATATGAAAATTGCTCTGGAAGATATCTTCTATAATAATGTAGATATCACAACAGCGCTGACAGCGGCAGAGACGGCTATCAATGACGATCTTGCAAATTCTGATTTCGTTTCTCAAGAACCGATGTATAAATATGCAAGTGAAGCCATAAGTAATTAGGAACAGATTTGCCTAACTGAAACACCGGCGAGTTGTTTATCTACCCGCCGGTGTTTCGATAAAAGGACGAAGGAGAGATCGCAGCCCAATGTCGAATCGAAATAAAGCAAAAAGCTCACTGCGAAGTCGAAGTGAAGTTGCATTACGTAATATTGTAGTTATTTCGATGATTGTTTTTTTCGTCGTTTTCTTCGTCATTCCTATTATCGTTGCGTTCGTCGGCAGTTTTTACCAATGGAATCCATTGAAAGTTCAGTTTAATTTTTTAGGTCTCGAAAATTGGAAAAAGATTTTTTCGAGCGATCTGTTTTGGCGTTCAATGAAAAACACGGTTCTCTTTGCTTTGGTGGCAAGTTTCTTCCGCGTTGTATTAGGTCTCGTTCTTTCCAGAGCTCTTTATTCAAAACTTTTAAAGCATAAATCGCTATATCGCACTTTTTATTATCTGCCCACTATCACACCGATGGTGGCGGTTGCATTTGTATGGAAATTCATTTTTGACCCACGCATCGGCTTGCTGGATCGAATACTTAATTCAAATATTAATTGGTTATTCGATGGGAGATATGCACTTATTGCAATATTGATGCTCACGATCTGGAAAGACTTCGGTTATGCGGTGGTGATATTGCTTGGCGGCATGTATTCACTCCCCAAAGAATGTTATGAAGCAGCAGAGACAGATGGAGCAAGCTCATGGCAGAGCTTTATAAGCTTGACCATGCCGCTTCTCAGACCGACGATTTTATTTATTGTTATCACATCCCTTATTTCTTATTTTCAGACCTATATCCCGGTTATGGGTGCTGACGCAAGGCGGACCGGGGACAAAAACTTATCTGGCAACATATCTGATTTATGAAGAAGCATTCAGTAAATATAATTTTGGTTACGCTTCTGCACTTTCATTCATCTTATTTATATTTATTGCTGTTCTAACCGCCTTTTCTTTCAAGATTTCCGGAAAGAACAGTATTTCTTGAAAGGATGAAGCCATTGAAAAAGAAAATAAATTCAACCACCCTCACTGTTATCCTGCTTATTTTTAGTTTGGTCACTATTCTTCCTTTTATCTGGATGCTTAGTTCTTCATTCAAAACCAATGTGGAAATCAATGCCATTAAACAGCACTTCTTCCCGCAGGATTTTACAATACAGAACTATAAAGATGTTTTGGCAAGATTCAACTTCCTGCGTTATTTTATGAACAGTCTTATCTATGCAATATTGACCACCGCTATAACAATCTACACCAGCTCCATTGCGGGTTTTGTTTTGAGCAAATATCAGTTCAAAGGACGAGATCTACTATTCAGTTTTATTTTAATGACCATGATGGTTCCGAGTGTGGTCACAATCATCCCGCGCTACAGCATCATGCAATTTCTAGGTTGGATCGATACGTATAAGGCATTAATCATTCCCAATACCTTCACTGCATTTGGAATATTCATGATGCGACAGGCATGCTTTAGCATTCCGGATGAGATGTTGGATGCAGCCCGTATTGATGGGGCGAACGAATTCTATATCTTCCATCGGATCATATTCCCACAGCTACGTAATGCCGTTATCAGCATTGCGATATTCCAGTTTCTATGGGCTTGGGACGATTATCTCTGGCCTTATTTAATGATCCGTTCCAGTGATAAACAGTTGTTGTCGGTGGCATTAAACCTTTTCAATGGACGTTACTCTACTGATTATGCGGGATTGTTCTCTGCCACCAGTATTGCAATCATACCGGTGGTGATATTCTACGTCATTTTCCAAAAACGTTTTATCGATGGCGTATCATCTGCATCTCTTAAAGGTTGAGTTGGTCTTATAGAAATACGAACTTGGAGTTAATTGAATATGGCAAAACAGACGGGAAAAGGATACCGAAATCTTGTTGTTTATTCGATTTTCGTACGCAATTATAGTGACGAAGGAACATTCACAGCGGTTAAAAATGACCTGGATAGAATTCAGAATCTAGGGGTTGATATCATATGGCTGCTGCCTATCCATCCCATCGGGGAAATTGCGCGAAAAGGAATTCTCGGTAGTCCTTATGCGATTCAGGATTACCGCAAGATCAATCCAGAATATGGCACGCTGGAGGATTTCAAATCTCTTGTGGATGCTATCCATAGCCGGAGCATGAAATGTATCATCGACGTGGTCTACAATCACACTTCGCCTGATTCATGGCTGGCGCAACACCATCCCGAGTGGTTTTATCACAAACAGGATGGGTCCTCTGGAAGCAAGGGGGGGGAATGGTTGGATGTCATCGACCTGGATTATTCAAATGCTGACCTGTGGAATTATCAAATTGAAACCCTGAAACAGTGGGCAGAGGTAGTGGATGGTTTTCGATGTGATGTTGCCCCACTGATCCCACTGGATTTTTGGTTGAGAGCGCGCCAGGAAGTGGAATCTGTACACCCCGGGTGTTTTTGGCTCAGCGAATCGGTTGAACCGGAATTTATAAAGGATCTCCGCTGTCATGGATTTAACGGGTTATCGGATTCAGAGATCTACCAGGCATTTGATGCCTGCTATGACTATGATACTTTCGCTTATTTTCGGGGGTATCTTGAAGGACGAAATTCTCTGGCTACTTATACCGAGAAGGTTAACCAGCAAGAGGTGATCTATCCCGATAACTACATTAAACTTCGCTATCTTGAAAACCATGACCAAGCTCGTGCAAGGGTTATTATTTCCGATGAAGTATCGCTGCGCAACTGGACGGCTTTCATCTATTTTCAAAAAGGCATGACATTGCTCTATGCAGGGCAGGAAGTCGAAGACGAGCATCTGCCCAGCCTTTTTGAGAAGGATCCGGTACAGTGGAACAGTGGGAGAGATTTAACTGCGCTATTGAGAAGGTTGTATATGATCAAAAAGAAACCGATATTCACGGATAGTTGTTACGAGATACATGCTTTTTCACACGATGTGCTTTATGCCACTCATCGTGCAGGTAACCAGCAGATGAGCGGAGTTTTTTGCGTGGGAGGACAAGGTACTCTCATTCAAACAGACGTGCCAGATGGTGTTTATACCAATTTGATAGATGAGGAAGAGGTGCTTGTGAAAGATGGGCATATTGATTGTGATGGGAACCCCGTTATCTTTTTTTCATGCAGAAAGGATGAAGACTGATCTATGCGATTGGGAACACTGCAAGTCATCAACGGGAAATGTCGTCCGGAAAGCGTCATTGCCGGATTTAATTACCGTTTCACGATATTAACCCCGCAACTGGTGCGCATGGAATATACCCCCAATGGCGAATTTGAGGACCGTCCTACCCAAGTGGTTCTCAACCGAAATTTTTCGACGCCTAAATTTTCCATTCATGAAACTCATTCTCAACTTGAAATTCATACGGATTATCTGAGCATTTATTATGATAAAAAAGAATTCTCTGCTGGCGGATTAAGCGTCAAGGTACGAAGTGAATGCAGCGGGATCTACAGCACATGGCATTTTTCCGAGCCTGTCATTGAGGGACTGTGGGGTACAACCCGTACTTTAGATCAGGCTGATGGCGCGATTCCATTGGATGCAGGGCTACAATCCCGCATCGGTGGTTTTGGCGTGTTGGATGATAGCAGTTCACTTATCCTGCTGGATGATGATTGGATCGAGCCGCGCAAACAGCATGTGTATGACATCTATTTTTTTGGTTATGGCTATGATTATGTGGGCTGCCTGCACGATTTTTTTCATCTGTGTGGTAATACCCCACTGCTGCCACGCTATGCACTCGGCAACTGGTGGAGCCGTTTTTATCCATATGGGGACAAAGAATACTGCGATCTGATGGATCGGTTTGCTGCCGAGGAGATACCCCTATCCGTGGCGGTTATCGATATGGACTGGCACCTCAAGGATATTAATCCGAAATACGGAAAGGGTTGGACGGGGTATACGTGGAACCCCGTACTGTTTCCGCAACCGAAACAATTTCTTGGCGATCTTCACAAGCGAAACCTAAAGGTGACATTAAATCTACATCCTGCGGAAGGGGTTCAACCGCACGAAATGATGTACGATGCCATGGCAACTGCTTTAGGCAAAGATCCTGAACAAAAATTACCCATCCTCTTTGATTTTTGCGATCCGAAATTTGTGAAGGCTTATTTTACTTATTTACATTATCCCCAGGAAGAAAATGGCGTGGATTTTTGGTGGATTGATTGGCAGCAGGGTAGCATTTCGAAAATTCCCGGAGCGGATCCCTTATGGCTGCTCAATCATTTTCATTTTCTTGATAGTGCGAAAAACAATCAACGACCGATCATTCTTTCGCGCTATGCCGGGCCAGGCAGCCATCGTTACCCGATCGGTTTTTCCGGAGACAGTATTATAAGTTGGGCATCACTGCAATTTCAACCCTACTTTACCTCTACGGCTGCCAATATTGGTTATGGTTGGTGGAGTCATGACATTGGAGGTCATGCGGGGGGTATAAAAGATGAAGAATTGATGGTGCGCTGGCTGCAGTTCGGCGTATTTTCTCCCATCATGCGGTTGCATAGCACTTCAAATATTTTCAACGGAAAAGAACCATGGAAGTTCGGCAAAGTTACCAATGAAATCATGAAATTTTTTTTACGGTTACGCCATCGATTGATTCCGTATCTCTATTCCATGAACTGGCGCTGCCATACTGAAGATGAACTGCTGGTGCAGCCGATGTACTATCCTTATCCTAAGGAAAATGCAGCATACAATGTTCCTAATCAATATGAATTTGGCAGTGAGTTGATCGTTTGCCCTATAACGACCCCTATGGATCCGACACTGCAATTAGGTTGCGTCACAGCCTGGCTACCGGAAGGAAACTATTTTGATCTGTTTACCGGGCTTTGCTATCAGGGTGGACGTTCTATCAACCTGTATCGGATGCTTGATGAAATCCCAGTGCTTGCTAAAGCAGGCGCGATCATACCTATGACAGGGGTAGATGAGGTGAAGCATAACGGTGTTGCACTACCAGAACAATTGGAAATAAAAGTCTTTGGGGGTGCAGACGGTAGTTTCGTGCTTTATGAGGATGATGGTGGGAGCATGGATTATTCAAAGGGGCAATATGCACTTACTTTCCTTGATTTCTCGTGGGAAAATGATGATGAGACGCTATTTCGTATAAGAGCAAATCAAAAACAATTTTATTTTATGCCGAAGAAACGACAATACACAATCGCATTTACAGGTGTTGTGGATACAGACAGTATCGAAGCAACCTTAAACGATCTACCAATCACTTATACAAAAAGCTATGATCATAAACACAATGCGATTGTTGTGAAATTACCATTATGTGATTCAAATAATTCTATCGTTGTGCGTTTTCCAGAAGGACTCTATTTAGCTGGTAATGATATCCGCCCCCGCATTTTTGAAATGCTGAACGTCTTTAAAATCAGTTATGAACTAAAAGAGAAAATTTACAATTGTATTTGCAATGCCAATAATTCAGGTGCAGCAATTTGTGAGCTGCAGACCATAGGCATATCTTCAGCCCTGCTTGGTGCTATTTCTGAAATTTTATTTGCGTGACAGATGATAATATTCATTAAACAAAAAAGTCGGAGAAATTTTCCGACTTTTTACTTTTTCTATTCTTCCAGTTGTTGTGCCAGAAAAATCTGGATTCCCATCTGCTTGATCTGGTCAAGCTGCGCTTCGAGAACGTCAAGGTGTCTTTCTTCATCCTTAAGGATCTTTTCAAAGATCTCACGAGTACCGAAGTCGTCATACTCCCCCGCCACTTTGATGGCGTGGTTGTATTCTTTTATAGCATCGATTTCGGCTTTGCAATCTATATCGATGGCTTTTTCCACATTTTCACCGATATGGATGGTTCTCAATTCCGATACGATCGGGGTACCCTCCAGGAAGAGGATGCGTTCGATCAACATTTCGGCATGTTTCATTTCGTCAATGGCACGCTTCTCATCGATCTCGTGCAGGGCGGTATAACCCCAGTCGGCTGCCATTTCACCGTGAACAATATATTGATTGATGGCAGTCAATTCCTCCGCCAACATCATATTGAGTGTTTCCAGTACTTTTTCATTCCCTTTCATTATCATTCTCCTTTGTCTGTCTATTTCACTATTAATTATATAGATTATTTATACACGGAAAAATCATTTTATGGGATAGTAAAATACATTTCTGCTGTAAATCTAATAAAAATACGTGAGTTACGCCTTTGACCAAATCAGGGAGCATACACCATGCAATTAATCCAATGGGATGAGACAGATGCCTATTACAATCTGGCTGTGGAGGAATATGTTCTTCAACAAATGGGCGAAGAAGAGTTTATTCTGCTCTGGCAAAATCGCAATGCGGTGGTGGTAGGCAGGCACCAGAACACCATCGAAGAGATCAACACGGATTTTGTGCGTGAATATGATGTGCAGGTGGTGCGGCGGCTGACCGGTGGGGGAGCGGTTTATCATGATCTGGGGAATTTGAATTTTTCTTTTATCTTGAACGCAAAGGATCGGGTGTTCAATTTTCGTGATCTTTCGGTACCGATCATGGAATCAATGAAGAAAATGGGGATCGATACCGAATTCACCGGTCGCAATGACCTTACCCTGGACGGGAAAAAGATCTCGGGTACTGCCCAATCGATCAAAGGGGGGAGACTGTTACATCACGGGACGTTATTGTTTCATTCCAAATTAGATACCATATCTGACGTGCTACGTGTGAAAGCGGATAAGATCGAATCCAAGGGAATCAAGTCAGTGCGCAGCCGGGTGACCAATATTGGCGATTATTTCCCGGATGTGAGCATTGATGATTTCAAAGAACAATTCTACAAAGATATGCATGCTGAAAAAGGACTGGAACGCTACGTTTTTAACGAAGATGATGTAACCGTTATAAAGAAATTACGGGAGGAGAAATATGCCACCTGGGAATGGAATTATGGACATTCTCCTGAATACAATATTAAAAAAGATCGTCATTTCGATAGCGGCAACCTGAGCATCTATATGGATGTGGAGAAGGGGATCATCAACACTATTCGTATTTACGGGGATTACTTTGGGGATGGCGAGATTGCAGAAGTTGAAAATAGTTTGCAAGGAACATGCAGCCGTGAAGAGGATGTAAGAACCATTTTACAAAAATTTGATCTCGATCATTATATTCATGGAATCACGATAGAAGAATTGACTGGTTTTATTGTTTACTGAAAATTGATCGATATAGAAATCTGTTCTGGGGGAATCTATTGACTTTTAATCTAGAACAGGCTATAGTATTCATAGATTTATGCGAACGTTCGCATAAGAGAAAGCCGATGGAGTGAAGCGGGTAACTATAAAAGAAGTCGCCGCTAAAGCGGATGTTTCATACCAGACAGTTTCCAAAGTGATCAACCATAAGGTTGAAGTATTACCGGAAACTGCTGAGCGCATCTGGGCTGCCGTCGAAGAATTGGGCTATCGTCCCAATTACACTGCCCGTTCATTGCGTTCTCAGCGATCGCGCACCATCGGCTATACCTGGAGCCCAACCCCGCATGGGCTAACCAATCCCATTCTTGACCAATTCCTGCAATCCATGTTCCATACGGCAGAACAAGTCGGATATTATTTGTTGTGTTTTCCATATCATGAAGATAATGAGCGCCAATTGGCGGTCTATGCCGAATTGATTGATACGGGAAGGGTGGACGGTTTTATTTTGTCATCCATTGAATACAAAGATCCCCGCATCAGCTTTTTACTTGATAGAAACTTCCCATTTGTAGGATTTGGACGCTCGGATGACAATGTGGTTTTTCCATACATTGATGTGGATGGTGGATTGGGAGTCTATCAATCCGTGAAACATCTTGTCGAGAGAGGACGGCGGAAGATTGCAGCACTTGCCTGGCCGGAAGATTCGCGTGTGGGCAACAATCGTATGGCAGGCTATTTCCGGGCAATGGATGAATGCGGCCTGGTGATTGAAAATCAATGGATCATCCGCGGTGGGGGAAATTATGAATTCGGATATCAAGCATGTGAAGAATTGCTGCAATTACCTGCAACCATAAGGCCGGGTGCGATGGTGGCTTTGAACGATTATATGGCGATGGGGGCTATGGCAGCTCTGCAAAAGCACGGACTGCTTCCCGGCGAAGAAGTAGCAGTAACCGGTTTCGATGATAACCCGATTGTGCAGTATCTGCGCCCATCTCTTACAACTGTTCGGCAGCCCATCTGGGAGATCGGGAAAAAGGTGATTGAAATGCTGGTATATCAATTGGATGAAGGGAAGTTACCGGATCCCATCTGCTCTTTGATTCCTCCGAAACTGATCATTCGCCAATCAAGCCAGCAGCGTCTGAAGAAAGGAGAAGAAGCGTAGAGAAAAAATTGGCTTAAAAAATAAGCCACCTTTCCGGTCGGCAAACCAGGTGACTTATTCTTGAGGGATTGCACCCTTTCCGCTCCAGTATAGCATACTGAAATGGAAAGAGAATTCCCGCTTACGTTAATAAGATTTGCATAGGTTAGATAGTATCCCGTATAGGGTCTTGACATTCTGATATAAAACCGTATTATTAACGTAAGCGTTTACAATAAAATTACGCAAGGCAGGCAAAATGGATCTAAAAGAGATTGCCAAACAACTAGGGGTATCGACAGCGACCGTGTCGCGTGTATTGAATGATCAACCAGGGGTGAGCGCAGAAATGCGCGAAAAAGTGATCAAAGTAGCGGCGGATGCTAATTATCATCCCAATCATCTGGCGCGGGGGTTGGCTACCGCAAAATCTCAAACGATCGGTTTCGTTGTTCACAAAGAAAAATATGCTTTTTCCGATGACCCTTTTTACCCGCTGATTTTATCTGGTGCCGAGGATTATCTGACTGAAAACAATTATCATGTCTTGTTCGCACAGATCGATGAAAAGGAAAAACAACCTCAAAACCTTGCGATCATCAATCAGAAACTGGTAGATGGCTTGATTCTGGCTGGACCTTTCATCCAAGCGTCTTCCATTATGGGCATAGCCAGCATGGGAATGCCATTCGTGCTGGTGGATAATTCTCTTTCGCAATACCCGGTAAATTGCGTTTTGACGGATGATGAAGGCGGGGCATATTCCGGAGTACGCCACTTGATCGAGGTTCATGACCATAAAAACATCGCGTTTTTATCGGGTCCTACCGAGTGGATCAGCAACCGGGAACGTTTGAGGGGTTATGAGCGTGCCATGCAAGAGTTCGGACTTGAAAGCCATGTTGTCCGCGCTGAGGAAACGACCATTGCCAGTGGGGAATTGATGATCCAACAGGCACTGGAACAATGGCCGCGATTAACCGCTATTTGTGGTGTGAACGATTCCGTTGCGATCGGTGCCATCCGTGCGGCTGCCAGGCTTGGGCGATCAACGCCGCATGATCTGGCAGCAATCGGTTTCGACGATATTTGCTGGGCAGCAGCCAACCAACCATCCTTGAGCACCGTGAAAATTTTCATTCAACGTATGGGCTATCTGGCAGCGCAGAGTCTCTTGAACAGCATTCGGGAACCGGACCTGCCACCGACCAAATCACTCGTTGCTACTGAATTGGTCTTGCGCGAATCGTGTGGTTGTAAGAAAACAAAAAATCAATAAAGAGAAATCCATGATTGAATCGCATTTGCTTCGAAGATATCCAAACAATCCCATTTTAACGGCGACAGCATTCCCCATTCCTGTTAACTCAGTTTTCAATGCTGGGGCGGTCAAATGCAAGGATCAATATATCTTATTAACCCGTGTGGAAGATCTCGGTGGATCTTCGTTCCTATGGACGGTACGGAGCAGGGATGGGATTAGTTTTACCCCCGATCCACAACCGGCTTTAATGCCCGCCAGAGATGGGATTTATGCTTTATTGGAAGATTGCAGCATTGAAGATCCGCGGGTAACCCCGTTGGATGGATCTTTCTATATTACCTATGTGGGTTTCTCTTCGTATGATTGCATCAGTTTTATAGCGCGGACTGATGATTTCAAGAATTTTGAGCGCGTGTCTGTACTGGGGCTGCCGGAAAACAAAGATGTGGTCCTTTTTCCTGAGAAGATAAGAGGTCGATACGCCAAGCTGGACCGTCCAATGACCCAAACCTCGCAACGGGGAGATGTGTGGCTCAGCTTTTCACCCGATCTGGTGTATTGGGGTGACCCTCGACCGGTGATGCGACCACGCCTTCGCAAGTGGGATTGTCAAAAGATCGGTGCTGGTTCGCCGCCCATCAAGACACCGCAGGGTTGGTTGGTAATCTATCATGGCGTGCGTCCAACCTCTTCAGGCAGCATTTACCGGTTGGGTGCGGTTTTGCTCGATCTGGAACAACCCTGGCAGGTGCTTGGTCGTGCCGACCAGGCGATCCTTTCCCCTATCGCCCCGGAAGATTTTCAAGGGAATGTGAGCAACGTGGTTTTTACCTGTGGAGCAATCCTGGAAGATAGTGGCGAATTAAAGGTTTATTATGGGGCGGCTGACCAAGTGATCTGTATGGCTTCTGCTCCACTCGCCGACATCATCGATTTGTGTCTTGCGGAAAGTCAGGACGGGGTCCAATGCTTAGGGGGCGAGGGATGATATTGAAACGAGTCCTTGACAACCCCATTCTCGAACCGAATCCCGCTAATGAATGGGAGTCTCTGAATGTTTTCAATTGCGCTGTGGTTTATGAAAACGATCTTTTTCATATGTTCTACCGGGCTCAAGGAGAGGATCGTGTGAGTTCCATTGGATATGCTGTCAGCAGTGATGGCATTCATTTCAATAGGCTACAGCAGCCAGTGTTGGCTCCATATGATGAATGGGATTCCCTGGGTATTGAAGATCCGCGCGTTACTTATGTGGCTGATGCAAGGCGTTTCATCATGACATACACGGCGTATTCACTGAGGGGCATCACCCCCTTTTTTGCCGAGAGTCAAAATCTGATAACCTGGAAGCGCATTGGTCCATTGGTGATCGATGAAGACAACAAAGATCATGTTTTATTCCCACGAAGAATAAAAGGACGATATGTCACTTTCCATCGTCGTGCCCCCGATATCGGGCTGGCATTCAGCGCAGACTTTGAAAATTGGACAGACTTTCAGTCGCTGGTGACGCCGCGTTCTGAAAGTTGGGATTGCAAGCGGGTTGGAGCGGGTGGTCCACCTATCGAGACGAAGCAGGGTTGGTTATGTATCTACCATGGCTATGACGATGACAATATATACCGCTTGGGCAGCTTTTTGTTGGACCTTGATGACCCACGTCGTATCTTAGCCCGCTCAAAAGGCTTTCTGATCGAACCTGTAGAAGCCTGGGAACTCAAAGGGGAGGTGCCGAATGTGGTCTTCTCCACAGCCAATCCGGTGGCGGATGGCAAAGTGTATGTCTATTACGGGGGCGCTGACCGCGTGATCGGTCTGGCGACCTGCACTATCGACGAATTGATGGATTTTACATTGCACGGGTGACCTTTCCTTTTTATAGTGAAAAGACCCAGAGGGAATCATGCAGAAGTCTGCAGCAAGTAAAGAAACACAGTGGTGGGAGAAAGGGGTGATCTATCAGATCTATCCGCGCAGTTTTTCGGATAGCAATGCTGATGGCATCGGCGATCTGGAAGGGGTGATCCGAAAGCTGGATTATCTCAATGACGGATCCGAGCAATCGCTGGGAATTGATGCCATCTGGCTGAACCCGATCTTTCCATCACCAATGGCTGACTTTGGTTACGATGTCTCTGATTATTGCAATATTCACCCTTTCTTTGGCGATCTCGATGTTTTCGATAGGCTGGTTGCTGCAGCGCATCAGCGCAATATCAAGGTCATTCTTGATTTTGTTCCAAACCACACCTCTGATCTGCATGCCTGGTTCGTAGAATCACGGTCTGGTCGGAAAAATCCAAAACGGGATTGGTATATCTGGCGAGACGCTAAATCAGATGGTTCTTTACCAAACAACTGGGGTTCCGCTTTCGGTGGACCTGCCTGGGAATGGGATGCGGTCTCTGCACAATATTATCTGCATACTTTTCTCAAGGAACAACCTGATCTAAACTGGCGCAACCCGCAAGTAAAAAAAGCTATGCTGGATGTTTTGCGATTCTGGTTGGAGCGCGGAGTGGATGGATTTCGCATGGACGTAGTGGGAATGATCCTCAAAGATCCTGAGTTGCGTGATAATCCAGAATTGAAGAATGATTTTGATCCTGCCAGCCCTGATGGTCCATATTACCGACAACTGCATGTTCATGACCAGGATCTTGAGGAAGTCCATGAACTCATCCGTGATTTTCGGATCTTACTAGATGAATATCCGGAACGGTGCGGGATCGGTGAGGTTTGGTATGAATTACCCCGTTGGATTAAATATTATGGCAGCCGGGGGGATGAACTGCATTTACCTTTCAATTTTCGACTGATGAAAGCTCCATGGAATGCCCGGGCAATCAGAGAATCGGTGGATGAAATGGAACGAACACTGCCTGATTTTGCGTGGTCCAACTATGTGCTCAATAATCATGATTCGCCCCGTCTGGTTTCCCGGGTTGGCGATGAACAGGCGCGGGTGGCTGCTATGTTGCTGCTGACCTTACGTGGAACACCTACCCTGTATTATGGCGAAGAATTGGGGATGGAAAATGGTGTTATCTCTCAAGATCAAATGCAGGATCCGCAAGGTTTTCGCTTGGGCGCACAGTTCAATCGCGATTTAAGTCGCACTCCTATGCAATGGACAGACGGTCCCAATGCTGGTTTTTCTTCCGGTCAACCATGGTTGCCGGTGACGCCTAGCTATCAAATTAAAAATGTAGCAACGGAAGACCGTGATCCAACCTCCATGCTCAACCTGTATCGAAGTTTAATCCGCCTGCGAAAACAGCGAACTGCTTTACAAAGCGGTTCCTATACATCCGTTGCAGTTGAATCTTCGGATTGTTTTGTTTTCGAACGTAGCCAGAATGGCGAGCAATACCTGATTGCCTTGAATTTTTCATATAAACATCAAACATTGAAAATCCCGGGATTGATGGAAGGGAAATTGCTTTTATCAACCTATTTGGATAACTTCGAGGTTTTTGGAAAGAACACTCTTGATCTGAGAGCAAATGAAGGTGTCATTATTGAAATCAAACACAATTATGTTACACGACAGGACGGGTAATGGATAACTGGATCATTTCTGAAGATAACTTTGATGAAACCACGATGAACGCAAAGGAGACTGTTTTTACGATTGGAAATGGTTATCTTGGAACCCGTGGAACATTTGAGGAAGGCTTTCCAGGCGAAATTGCTGCCACCCTCTTGCATGGTGTTTTTGACGATGTGCCGATCGGTTTCACAGAACTGGCGAATACACCCAACTGGCTTGACTTGCGCATATATATTAATGACCGCATCTTCCGCATGGATGAAGGAAAGATACTTTCATACAAACGAGAATTAGATTTACGAGACGCTACTCTGCGTCGGCGAGTGACCTGGCTTTCTCCAAGCGGGAATACGCTACACTTTGAGTTCGAACGGTTTGCCAGTCTGGCTGATGAACATCTGCTGGCGGTGCGCTGCCGTGTCACTTCGGTAGATTACAGCGGAACGCTTGAAGTTAGAGCCAGCCTGGCAGGACATGTTGAAAACAGCGGATGGACGCATTGGAATTGGCAGGAACAGGGAAAAACGAAGGAGAATATTGTTTACCTTTGTTTGCAAACCAAGAAGACCAAAATATCTCTGTGCGAAGCTTTTCGTCTGAAGTTGATTGGGGACGTGCCTGTGCAGGAGGAATTTTGGGATAGCAATGGTGCTCCTGAGAAAGTACTGCGAGCACACCTCCAGGCAGGTCAATTACTATGCATTGAGAAACTGGTGTCTGTCTTCACCAGCCGCGATACGAAGATTCCTAAGACTTCTGCAATCGAGATTTTACATTCGGTACAGTCCAAGGGGTATGAGAGCTTATGGGGAGAACATCGCGCTGCATGGGAAGAGGAATGGCAAGACAGCAATATCATTATCGAAGGGGACGACGATGCTGATTGTGCTCTGAGATATAGCTTGTTCCAATTACTGATCGCGGCACCACGCCATGATGATCGGGTCAGCATTGCCGCCAAATCATTGAGTGGTTTTGGATATCGCGGGCACACTTTCTGGGATACAGAAATTTTCATTTTGCCTTTCTTTACCTTCACGCACCCTGAAATTGCTGGCAATTTGTTACGCTATCGTTACCATACCCTGGCTGGTGCGCGCAAGAAAGCACAAGAAAAGGGATTTGAGGGAGCTTGTTATGCCTGGGAAAGTGCCGCAAGCGGTGAAGAAACCACCCCGCGTTGGGCAATGCTCCCGGATGGAGAGCTGGTACATATTTGGTGTGGTGATATTGAACTCCACATCACGGTAGATGTGGTATTTGCCATTTACCAGTACTGGCAGGTTACCGCTGATGATGATTTTATGGTCAATTATGGGGCAGAGATTATTTTGGATACGGCACGCTTCTGGGGCAGCCGGGTGGAGTGGAATGAAGAATCGAACCGCTTTGAGATCAATGATGTGATCGGTCCGGATGAAAACCATGATCACGTGAACAACAATGCCTATACCAATACTATGGTGCGGTGGAATTTAAGGAAAGCTTTAGAAATAATCAAATGGTTGGAGATTACTTCCCCTGAGAAGACTATATTTCTAAAAAAGAAATTAGATCTAACCCCGGATCGTTTATCTCATTGGAAGTGCATCATTGCTCAAATCTATACCGGTTTCGATGAAGAAAGTGGTTTATTTGAACAGTTTTCAGGCTATTACAGACTGGAACCATTGGATCTTTCAGCGCTGGAACCGCGCACACGCTCTATTCAAACGATGTTGGGAATTAATGGCGCGCAGAAAGTGCAGGTGATCAAGCAGCCGGATGTGCTGATGTTGCTTTATTTGCTCAACGGTGAATATGATGAAAAGGTCCTAAAGGCAAACTGGGAATATTATGCCCAGCATACTGATCTCACCTACGGCTCTTCGTTGGGGCCTGCCATTCAAGCCATCATGGCTACCCGTGTGGGAGATATTGAAGAAGCATATCGTTTATTCATGCTGGCGGCTGGCACAGATCTGGAAGATAAGCGCGGGAATGCAGCAGAAGGCATTCACGCTGCCACACATGGCGGTCTGTGGCAGGCTTGTGTATTTGGATTCGGGGGATTGCAATTTACAAGCACGGGACCGGTCGCAACTCCCCACCTTCCTCACCGGTGGAATCGTCTTAAATTCAATATCCAGTACCGGGGGCAAGAATTCGAATTTGATTTGCATGCGGGATCCACAGATGTAGTGCATCCGCTGCAAAAAGGGAATGGAAATTCTGTCCAGAGGTCAACCTCAGGACCGGTGATTTCTGCTGCGATCTTTGATCTGGATGGTGTGATCACCGATACATCCGAATTTCATTATCTGGCATGGAAACGTCTGGCAGATGAAGAAGGAATTCCTTTCGATCGCCATAAGAACGATGCCTTGCGAGGAGTTTCACGCTATGAGTCGCTGCAAAAGATATTGGACGGGCGGTCGCTTCCGGATGAACAATTACGGTCTCTAATGGAACGCAAGAACAACTATTATTTGGAATACCTTGAGCACTTAAATGAAGACAATCTGCTGCCGGGAATATTGGATTTTATCGAAGATGCCAGGCAGCAAGATGTCAAGCTCGCCATCGGTTCTGCCAGTAAGAATACACGCTTGGTGCTTGAAAAACTAAAAATCGCAGACTTATTCGATGCGGTGTCGGATGGGTTCAGTGTCACTCGTGTAAAACCTGCTCCTGATCTCTTTTTCCATGCTGCACAACAGTTGTATGTAAAACCAACCAATTGCGTTGTTTTTGAAGATGCACAAGCTGGTATTAAGGCTGCTCTGGATGGTAATTTCTGGGCAGTGGGCATCGGGCCAGGAGTGCGATTGGTTGGTGCTCATCTGGTGATGGATGGATTTGCAAGAATTAGTTGGAAAAAATTTATGCAATTTCTGCGCGAAAAAATAAGGAGGCAATCTATGATGTGAGGGTTGGATAAGAGTATTCGGGGAAGAACTTCGAAAGGAGGTGAGTAAATCAAAAAAGATATGGTTTGGATGAAGTTAAACAAGAAATTTGCAAATATTCAAAAGGAGAGATAAATGAAAAGCAAGATGCTCGTAATTCTTAGCTGTTTGGTCGTGAGCGCCATGTTCTTAACTGCATGTGGCGCTGGCGCGGCTAGCACAGAAACAGGAAACGAATCAACGGCGGAAACAGTTATGGAAGCTGATACCGGAACTGTTGAAGACACTTGTCCTTTGCCTGTGGAAGAAGGGGCTACCATCGTCTTCTCAGGATGGGGAGATGATTCAGAACAGCAGATCTACAAAGATTCGATTGAACGCTTCAAAGAAGTCTGCCCCTCTGTAACCGTAGACTATCAACCGATTCCTGATAATTTTCAGGATAAATTAAAAGCGCAGATGGCTGGCGGAACGGCTCCCGATGTCTTCTATGTGGATGACCAACTGATGACGGCTTTTGCTTCTTCCGGTCAATTGATGGCATTGGATGATGTGATGGCTGAGGCTGGTGTGAGTCGGGATGATTTCATTCCTTCGTTGTTGACTATCTTCACCCTGGATGGAAAAACCTATGCTTTACCAAAAGACTGGAGCACATTAGGCCTGGTCTATATTCCTGAAGCGTTTGCCGATGCAGGTATTGCAGAGCCAACTTCAGATTGGACGTGGGATGATATGCGCGAAGCAGCGAATATCATTGCAGAGAAGGGTAATTATGCCGGATACTGCATGGGTTCTGACTGGGCACGCTTTGCCCCGTTTGCATTCTCCAATGGTGGAAGATATGCCTCGGATGATTACACAACTGCCACATTGGATACGACCGCAATTAAAGAAATGGCTATCTTTGTAACCGAGATGTTCAATGAAGGTAGTCTGGTTCGCCCAGCCGATATCAGCGCCAGCTGGTGCGGCGAAGCGATCGGCAAGGAACTGGTTGCCATGACCCTGGAAGGTGGCTGGATGGTAAATTCCATGAATCTGGATTACCCCGATGTGGTCTGGAAGACAGCTCTGGTACCCAGTGGACCAGTGACCCGCGCTGATGTGATCTTCACCAACGGCATCGGTGTGAATGCTGCCACGCAATATCCCATGGCTGCTGCCGCATTTGCGATCTATGTTACTGGAAGTGAAAACCAGGGAGAGATCGTCAAAACAGGCTTTGCCTATAGCACTCACCCTGAACAGATCGACCTGATCGGCAATGTCAATGATAAGGCTATCGCTGAAGGCGGACTCTTACCCGATACACTGGTTGCCTATTGGGGACCTTATACCAGTAAAGTGAACGATGCCGTCTCAAAGGCGCTGGAACGTATTTGGTTGGGGGATCAAACCGTGGATGAAGCTTTCGCACAGGCGCAAGCTGAAGCAGTGACTGCTTTAAGCGGTCAGTAAATCAATTCTTGACCTGGATCTGACGGGTACTCTAGAGTACCCGTCAGATCACCTAGTTTCATTATAACGTATCTGTTTGCGACGGGAGGAGTGTATCATGCGATCGAAGACGGAACCCCATGGAAAGAGTGGAAGAATAATTGCGGGTGTTCTTACGTTTGCTGCCGTAACTGCTTTAGTGATGATCGTCGCTATATTTAACGCACCTACCAAAGGGGGGCCAAAAGTTATGGCAAGCATGGCGACATATTTGGCAGAAGTGAAACGAACAGCGGTACCCTTTCTGGTGGCAGTGGGTATAGGGGCTGTCGCCATTGGAATCATGGCAGCCCTCAATGTTTATCGGGTCTGGTTAAATCGAAGGAAAAGGAAAACAATGCTGGCTGCATATTCCTTTCTGGCGCCCTATATTATCGTAACCGCTCTTTTTACAGTTGGTGTGATCTTATTTGCTTTATATATTTCATTTAATAAGTATGATATTTTCACCGAACCGGTTTGGATCGGTTTGGATAACTACAAGAAAGCTTTTATGGGGTTTGTGGATGCGACCCAAAAGGATTTTCTCCAGGCATTATATAACGTTGGTTGGTATACCTTGATCGTTGTCCCGCTGCAAACAGCCCTGGCGATTGCGCTGGCTGTTCTGCTAAATTCGCGCATCCGGATGCGGAATTTCTTCCGCACGATCTTCTATGCTCCCAGTGTAACCTCTTCAGTGGTGATCACCTTGATATTCGTATGGCTTTATTTAAAGGGTGGTTTTTTGAATGGCTTTATTGCCAGGGTACTGGCTCCCCTGGGTGTGGAGTATGCCCCCATCAATTGGTTGGGTGACCCGCGTGGTTTATTTCAATTGTTCGGATTTGAGATCAAATCAGCGCAATGGTACCTCAGAGGACCCAGCATAGCTTGGATGGCGATCATGTTTCAGAATATTTTCACTACCGCACCGACATTCATGATCATGTTTTTGGCTGGATTGCAGGATATCAACCCGGTTCTATATGAGGCGGCTGCCATTGATGGCGCCAGCAGTTGGCAGCAATTCACCAAGATCACTTTACCTCTTTTAAAACCGATCATTTTGCTCGTTGTGGTGTTGGGCACCATCGGTACCCTGCAGGTATTTGACCAAGTCTATCTGGCGACCCAGGGTGGACCTTTGGGAACTTCACTTACCCCCGTTTATTTAATCTTTCGCGAGGCAATGGGCTCGCAGGGACCGATCAATATGGGGTATGCATCGGCGCTGGCATTCATTCTGGCATTGATCATTTTCATTCTGACCCTGATCCAACGGCGTGTGTTGGAAAAGGGTACCGAACAATATTAGGAGGTGCGC
>JAAZNC010000003.1 GCA_012798455.1 Chloroflexota bacterium
ATGCGCACCGGCAAACCGATCGTGTACACCTCCGCCGATTCCGTTTTCCAAATCGCTGCGCACGAAGATATCATCCCTATTGAAGAACAATATCGCATCTGCGCCATTGCCCGCGACATGTTAAAAGGAGATCATGCGGTCGGTAGAGTGATCGCGCGTCCCTTCATCGGTGAAAATGCAGCGAACTTCTCACGTACCAAACGCCGCCATGACTACCCGTTGCTGGCACCCAGCGACACTATGCTGGATACGCTGGTCAAAGCCGGACACAAAGTATATGCTACCGGCAAGATCGACGATCTGTTCGGCAACCGCGGTATCAGCAAGACGCACCATTCGGTTTTCAATATGGAAAGCATCCAGGCTATGGTGGATTTTATGGATGAAGAGTTCACAGGTATGCTGTTTGCCAACCTGGTGGAATTTGACATGACCTATGGACATCGCAATGACGTCAAAGGTTATGCGCAAAAGCTGGAAGAGTTTGATGCCTTCCTCCCGACCATCCGTTCCAGGATGCGAGATAGTGATATTGCCATGATCGTGGCAGATCACGGGGTAGATCCCACCACCCCCAGCACCGACCATTCGCGCGAGTACATCCCGCTGCTGGTGTTCGGAAAGCAGGTCAAGAACGGTGTGAACCTGGGCATCCGGCAATCCTTTGCAGATGTGGCAGCTACCATCGCAGAAGCGTTCAACGTAAAAAATCCTGAGATAGGAAACAGCTTCTTAAAAGAAATTGGGGGAAATTAGGAATGCTGACCTGCACTTTATCTGATCAATTTTCTAATCATTGAAAAGATATGATTCAATCAGGTCGTGAGAAGTTTACATCCCATGTCATTTCTTTTTAGAGTGAAGCACTTCTCCAATCGTTCTCAGGAATAACAAACTCTCGCGGTTTAGCTCCGGGTATTCCGCAGGATCCTTATCCATATATTAAAAAAGATTTAAGAGCATAGCCCAATCCTATAAAACTCTTTCACCTGCTTTAGAAACCATCATTTGGACAAATCCCTTATTTTAAATAAGTAATTGCATTCTGGGTTTCAGTGACTATATAATTAACACCAGGTGTTGGAGCATCCACACTCAATCATTTTTAAAAATAAATTTATTGAATGTATAAAAGGAAATAGGAATATGGGAGAGCATGACCTATCACGATGTAAAGGGTGTGGAGCGCCACTTGAAGGAAATTTCAAAAAACGAAAAATCAAGTGTCCTTATTGTGGAGCTGTGAATATTGTTGAAAAACAAACAGTATCAGATTCAGAGATCACCTGCCCGCAATGCGGGACTGTAAATAAAAAGGACTCAGAACACTGTGTGGAATGTGGTCATAACTTGTATTATGCCTGCCCTAAGTGTGGTACACGAAATGAAGCCAATGCCATCCATTGTTTGAAATGCGGTATCAACCTGGAAGAAGTAGCAGCTAAACAAAAACAGGATGAATTGCGAAAGCAAGAAACGCTCGCAAAAAAGAAAAGTCAACGAAAAAAGAATGTAAAATCATTCTTCATTTATCTTGCTGTAGTCTTGACCCTTGTTGCCACTGTGATGGTTGCACGCTTCATCCATGAACAATCCCCTGAACAACAAGCTCTCCGTGCCACACAAACCGAAGAAGCCTATCGCGAACCCTGGCTGGGAATCAACTGGTATGTCATGATGGATGAAGATATTGCCAGAGCTATGAACGTAGATAAATCTACCGAGGGAATATTGGTGTTGCAGGTCTACGCAGACAGCCCGGCACAAGCCGCCGGGATAACTGCCGGAACAACAACCTACGAAGATCCCGACCTGGGAGAGATTCCAATCGGCGGAGATATCATCACCATGGTCAATGGAGAACCTGTCGCCGATTTAGACATCAACTACCTGTGGGATCTGGATTATGAGTATGCCGGCGATAATATGAAGCTGACCATTCTGAGAAACGGTGAAACTTTTGTATTGAATGTCACATTAGGGAAAAAACCGCGCTGGATCGATAGAGAATTCGAAATTTTAAACCAGACACCTTTCGCCTGGTTTACCGAAACCGGGAATTTCGGTATTGCCGCTTATCCCATACTTAAAAAGAGCTCGAATGAATTTCTATTCAGCTTCACAGGTATGAACTACACCGGGGAAGAAGGATGCAAACTGGATCTTTCCCAGATATCGATCGTGGATGATCTGGGGAATACCTATAGCAGCTCGTTTGATACCGATCAACAATATAAATACATGTATACATATTCATACTTCGATTTAAAATTTACCCCGGCGCTGGCAGAAGAAGCTACAAGCCTGACAATAAATTTCCCGGTAACATGCGGG
>JAAZNC010000105.1 GCA_012798455.1 Chloroflexota bacterium
GATTGTCGGCAACTTTGTGAGCTTCATCCCAGAAAGATGCAACTACTTCAACCCGTTTTGGATCACCTGGTAACAGAACATAGGGTGCAACATCGCCTTCGACTAATTTTATATGATATTGGGGTAACATTTTTCCTCCTATAAATTGAAAATTTTTAACCTTTATAACTAGCTTCAATGATTCTCTACGTCAAAAATTTTCGTTTTTGTAACTAATGGCTATAAGTTAAATTGATCTGCACATATCTTAAATTCTTTTGCTACATTTAAAACTTCTTCTAATGTCGGGACGTTTACACCACCTCCTAATTTTTTTACTGTAGCTGCTCCGACACAGTTCGCAAGCGTAGCACATAACATGAGGGGTAATCCTTTTATTAGACCTACGATAAAGCCTGCATCAAAGCAATCACCTGCAGCTGTTGTATCCGTTACGGGTACTTTCAAACCATGAATTGAAAACTTTTCATTCTTGTTTGTAAAAATCTTACATCCCTTCATACCCATTTTGACCACGACAACCTCAATTCCGTAATCAAAAAATTTAGAAATTTTTTTGATACCCAAAGAATTTAATTCTTCTTTTGTAAGAAAAAGATGTGAACATAAATTATAGATTTTCGTTTTTTTGTTTTCATCGAGAAAATGGAAGAGAGGTCCCGTGTCAAATCCCCTAATCACGCCTATTTTTTTTGCTTTTTCTAATATTTCTATAGCTAGATTTTCCGAGTTTAAATTCTGAAAATTATATCCAGAAGCAAAAACAGCTGAAGCGCCTGATATCGTAGAATAACAATTTTCCTGAAATTGATATGGGGCATTGCTCCCAAATTTACCTATGAAAGAATGATTTCCATACGGGTCACTAAGAACAATCGATCTACAAGTCTCTTCACTCTTTTGCACCAAAGAAAGATCAATGCCTTCATTTTTCAAAGTACTACAAAGAAAGTCTCCCCATTCATCTGTTCCAATGGTATCCAGTGCTATTGCGTGAATTTGTAAACGAGATAATTCAATAAGAAAATTGCATCTCCCCCCAGGGTTCTGATAAAGTTCGGGAGTTGGATAAAATTGATTTGCATTAATTGGAAAACTTCGAATACTGGTTACTATATCTAGGGTAAGATCCCCGATTCCAACAACGTAGGGTTTATGATGTTCGTTAGGCATTTCTTTCTTCAATAAATTGAACAATTCCCTTTGCTGTCTCATAGAAATTGTAGTCTTTGTTCACTTTCTCAATTGTATTTTTGATATCTGTGGGAATACTATCTATCCCTTTCCATGCGCCAGCGATGGCGCACGCCATTGCTGCTACAGTGTCAGCGTCTCCGGATAAGGCTGCTGCATACCGTGCGCATGTCATGGGATCACCTTCTGCTAAAGCAAAGATTCCAAAAGCTGATGGGACAGATTCACTAGGCGACAAAGTACTTCCAATGATGTCATAAAGATCTATTATTTTTTCATAAACATCGTTCTCTTTTTCAACGATTTGTATTGCAAGATCAATTCTCTTTGAGATGCTTGCGCCTAGCCAAACATTGCCATACTTTCTCCCTTCATCTGCACCGATTTTCCCATTTTCAATAATTGATTGGATGGTTGCATGAGGGAGCATTGCATTAGCGACAGCACTCGCAACGGCACAAGCTCCCGATATGGCGATGCTAGTGAAATGAGTCGGTGTACAAATGACGATGGTATCGAGGATCGCTTGTTGAATATTTCCTGGATTAATGAGGCCAATAGGAGATATACGCATCGCACTCCCATTTGTATCTCCCATAACACCTGATTCATGGGGGTCTATTCCACTTTTGAGTTGTGAACAAGCTTTTCTCGTGGATGGGCCGACATGTGCATTATTATCCCCATCTATTGCATCATACCAATTCGTAATTGCTTTCGCAGCTATATTTACGTCAATTTTTTTAGTGACCAATATTTCTTTTATTATGGACATGGCTTGCTGCGTATCATCAGTCACTTCTCCTGGCTCTAAACCAGCATGAACAGGATGATCAGAAGGACCAGGGAAGAATTTATTGATCCATCCATCATAAGAATCCCAAGTGTCTTGAGGTCTGAAATATGCAGGCATGGCGAATGCATCACCAAGAGCTTGCCCTATTAAACCGCCATATACATGTTTGAATAAGTATTTTGAATCCATTTTGTGCATCCCGGCAATACCTGATATTGATATAAAGAGAAGTGTTTAAGTGGTTAAGATATGTTGACAATTATACCTACAATCTCTATAATTTCAATAAGAAAGGAGGTTTTAAACTATATTGGTAGAAATATAAAGCACAGAATTGATAATTAAAAATAGTTTAATAATAAGGAGTTACAAATGAAGAAGTTAATTAGTTTTATGATGATTCTGTCAGTTATGCTTATGGCTATTAGTTGCACTTCATCCAAAGCCCCTGAAGCAGAAGTAGCTGAGGTAGAAGCTTCCGAAGCAGGTGCACTAACCCAAGGCGCTGTGATTGCGGAATGTATTTCAGCAACAGGTAGTATTGATGATCGCTCTTTCTGCCAAGGTGCTTGGGAAGGCATCAAAGCTTATGGTGATGAAAATGGATTATCTTATGCCTATTATCAAGCAACTGGTGACTCAACCACAGATTTGGTCAATTGTATTGATGTTGCAGTCGACGGTGGTGCAGAGATCGTAGTTGTACCAGGATTTACCTGGGGTGCACCAGTGTTCTTGGCACAGGATATGTATCCTGACACCAAAATAGTGATCTTGGATGGAGAACCTCATAGTGAGGATTATTCTGAGTACCGCCAGGAAGATAATGTCTATGCAATTTACTATGCGGAGCAGGAATCGGCATTCCTGGCCGGTTACGCAGCAGTAAAAGAAGGCTTCACTAACCTAGGCTTCCTGGGTGGTATGGCTGTACCTCCTGTTGTCCGTTTTGGTTATGGTTTTATTGCTGGTGCAGAATACGCTGCTCAGGAGATGGGGCTTGAAGAAGGCTCAATAACCATGTATTACCATTATCTTGGGAACTTTGATGTTTCACCTGAGAACCAGACGTACGCGGCTTCTTGGTTTAGCAGTGGCATTGACCTCATTTTTGCAGCTGCCGGTGATGTGACCAGCGTGGTGAGTTCTGCTGCATCGCAGACGGGCGGGAACAAATGGGTCATTGGGGTTGATGTTAACCAGGGTTGGGATGCAGAAAATGTGCTTACATCTGCCACAAAGAACCTGCGTGGTTCAACATATCAAGCTCTTGAACTTTACTTCAACAACGAATTTCCTGGTGGACAGGTTGCGACACTGAATTCTTCTAATGACGGTGTGAATATTCCAACGGATGAGGGAACGTGGCGGTTCACAACTTTCACGATGGAAGAGTATGAAAATATCCTTAGCAAACTCAAAACGGATGAAGGTGGAATAGCATCAAGCATTCCAGTTGATACAGAGTACGCAACAGCAGATTTAATTCCTCTCGAATATGTTGTGGTCACAGTTTATTAATCTGTAAGACAATCGGTTTATTCAATTAACAATATTTGGAGCAGGAGAGGTAATTTTCTGAATTGCCTCTCCTAAAAACTGCAGAACCCATGATGTATTCATCCTAATCATGAATTTCATCGAAAACTTCAAAAAAGAATTGTATAAAGCAGAGAAAAGAACAATAACTCCAAAATACGAAGAGATGAAACTTTGGAATCATAAATATATTTGTGTTCAAATATCAGTGATAAGAAAGTCTTGGATTAGGTTG
This sequence comes from Chloroflexota bacterium, assembly GCA_012798455.1. Classification (GTDB taxonomy): domain Bacteria; phylum Chloroflexota; class Anaerolineae; order Anaerolineales; family Anaerolineaceae; genus UBA4781. Next base: position 3,765 of record JAAZNC010000105.1, read on the forward strand.
AATGAATATAGTGAAATTGTTATTTAGATTCATGAAATAAGAATCATTTATTGAAAATCTTTTTAGGAAATTAAGGATTGTTCTTAGATTCTCGATTGGAGAAGTGAAATGGAATATGCTGTTGAATTGTTGAACATAAAGAAGCAGTTTCCCGGGGTCTTGGCAAACGATAATATTAATCTAAAAATTAAAAAAGGTGAAATCCATGCACTCTTAGGAGAAAATGGAGCGGGGAAATCGACCCTTATGAGTATTCTTTTTGGTTTGTATTCGGCTGACGAAGGGAAAATAAAGATCAATGGAAAAGAAGTAAAAATAACCAATCCGAATGATGCAAATGCCTTGGGCATTGGAATGGTACATCAGCATTTTAAACTTGTACATAATTTTACGGTTCTTGAAAATATTATTTTAGGTGTGGAATCAACAAAAAACAAGTTACTAGATATGGCTTTAGCAAGAAAAAGAGTGATGGATCTCAGTAAACGTTATGGTCTTGATATTGATCCAGATAAGATAGTTTCAGAGATCACTGTTGGCATGCAACAAAGAGTAGAAATATTAAAAATGCTTTACCGCGCAAATGATGTTCTTATCTTTGATGAACCCACATCTGTTTTACTACCACAAGAAGTTGACGAACTGATAAAAATAATTAAAGGTCTGTCTGCAGAGGGGAAAACGATCATATTTATTTCGCATAAACTGGAAGAGATTAAACGATTGGCTGATGTCTGTACTGTTTTACGGCGGGGAAAGGTTATTGGAACAGTATGTGTGGCAACCACTACCAAGGAACAAATGGCAGAAATGATGGTAGGGAGAAAAGTGCTATTACGGGTCGATAAGGGGGAGGGATACAAAGGAGAAAAACGGCCTATACTTCAAGTGAAAAATCTCTGTGTTGAAGATAAAGAAACTGGTAAGTTGAAAGTAGATCATGCTACTTTCACAATTAACGCGGGAGAAATCATTAGCCTTGCAGGTGTCGATAATAACGGACAAAAACAACTTGTTGAGGCAATAACGGGGATTATTCCTTCAACTGGTGAAATATTTTTGTGTGGAGAGAATGTCACAGGGCAAAAGATACGATATCGTAATACACATGGATTATCCCATATTCCTGAAGACCGACAACGCCACGGTTTAGTAATGGAATTTTCAATAAGCGAGAATTCAATATTGCAGGAATATTTTATTGAAGAGTTTCAAAGGAATGGTTTTATCAAAAAGACTGTGGTCGATAAATATGCTGATGAACTTATAGAAGAATATGATATTCGAGCTGGGATGGGGAGGGAGACAACAGCAGGTAGTCTATCGGGCGGAAATCAACAAAAATTGATTCTGGCTCGGGAGTTAGAACGTGAGCATGAACTTGTGATAGCGGTCCAGTCAACTCGGGGATTAGATGTCGGTGCAACGGAATTTGTTCAGAAACAATTGATCGCCCAACGAAACGCAGGAAAGGCGGTTTTTTTGATCTCGTTGGAATTAGAAGAAGTAATGAGCTTAAGTGACAGAATATTGGTGATTCATGATGGGAAGATTGTTGCGTCGGATCTTATTCCTTCAGAGATTGATATGACTGAACTGGGAATGTACATGGCTGGTTCAAAAGGAGTTAACAACAATGCGTAAAACAAAAAGGACTTGGATTGATAATTTTCCTGATTTGACCGCATCTTTGATTGCGTGCATTATTGGTTTACTTATTGGTTTTTTGGTACTTGTGGTTACAAGTCCAGAAAATAGCATTAAGGGTTTTGGAGCGCTTCTAACAGGTGCGGTGAGTGGTGGATTATCGGATTTCGGTAATGTTATTGTGTATGCTGGTATTTATATTCTATGTGGTCTTTCAGTGGGATTTGCAGGAAGAACCGGCGTGTTCAACATTGGACTTTCTGGGCAATTTATCATGGGAGGTGTAGCGGCTCTTTATGTTGGGATAACATGGACATGGCTTCCGCCAGGAATACATTGTTTGGTTGCAATTCTTGCAGGTGTACTGGGAGGTGTGGTGTGGGGATCTATCATTGGTGTTCTTACAGCCTTCTCTAATATCAGCGAAATTGTTGTGGGAATTCTATTGAACTATATTGGAGTATATGTTGCAAATATGATCATCCTTGCCAATTTTTATGATTCCTATGCGAACCGTTCTCAAGCTGTTCGAACTTCAGCACTGGTTCCCACCATGGGAATGGAAAAAATCTTTCCTGGGACTGGCGCGGATATCACAATCGTTGTAGCCATATTACTGGCAATTGCAATTTATGTGCTTCTGAATAAAACAACCTTTGGCTATGAAATTCGTACTTGCGGGTTCAATAAAGAAGCAGGAATTTATAGCGGAATCAATGCCAAAAAGAATATCATTCTTTCCATGGCAATCTCTGGTGCACTTCCAGGTTTAGCGGGTGCTATGTTTTACTTGTCTTCCTCTTATAACTATATTCAGATCATTGATTCAGCTCCAGCAATTCCAATGAAAGGGATCGTCGTTTCGCTAGTAGCAATGGGAAACCCGATCGGGATTATTTTTTCAGCCTTTTTCATTGCCTATATCACTGTTAGTGGTCTTGATATGCAGCTTTATGGATATGTTCCTGAAATTGTGGATGTAGTAACTTCAGTCATTATTTACTGCACTGCTTTTGTGATTCTTATCAAAAAAGCAATTCCCATGATTCTACGAAAAACACATGATCGAGAAGGATAAATAAAATGGATATAGTATATTTTATCGTCCAACAACTTATGTTCTTTATGGTTCCCTTGCTAGTGGTCGCATTGGCGGGAATGTTTTCAGAACGGTCTGGGGTGTTTAACATTGCCCTTGATGGGACTATGATCGTGGGGGCTTTTTGTGGTACTTTATTTTTAAATATTACACAAGATTCATGGTCAGGGCAATATCAATTACTAGTGGCATTATTGATTGCTGGCTTAAGCGGCGTTCTGTTTATGTTGCTACATGCCTTAGCTTCAGTTACACTAAATGCATCGCAGATAATCAGCGGTATCGCACTAACATTCATAGCCCCAGCCCTGGCTATCTATCTGGCCAGAGTGATTTTTGGTGTTCAAAGAATTTTCTTCACGAACACTTTTCTTATCAGAAAAATACCAATTTTGGGGGATATTCCAGTCATTGGAAAACTGTTCTTTACGAATACTTATCTTCATATTTGGATTGGATACCTAATACTGATTATTTCCTACATTGTTCTCTATAAAACTAAATTTGGTCTACATTTGCGGGCTTGCGGAGAAAACCCTTATGCTGCTGATTCTGTTGGCATTGATGTAAAGAAAATGAGATATTATGGTGTTCTAATCTCCGGCTTCTTGGCGGGTATGGGTGGAGTCATTTTCATTGTACCAACTACGATTCAGTTTAGTGGCAGTGTTGCAAGTTATGGGTTCTTGGCAATAGCAGTGCTTGTCTTCGGACAATGGAAGCCATTTAAAATATTGATTTCTTCTTTTTTATTTGCATTAGCAAAAACCATCGCATCATCTTATACTTCTATCCCTGCACTTGTCTCGCTTGGCTGGTCCCCTTACATTTATAAGATGTTACCGTACGTATTCACAATAGTGATGCTTATTCTCACGTCCAAAAATCCACAAGCTCCGAAAGCCGCGGGTAAACCATATATTAGTGGAGGAGAGTAGAAAGTTATAAAAATAATAGTATGTAATCATGCCTGATAAACATTCGAAAAACTATAGAAAAACTATAGAAAAACGTTAGAACCATTTAATAAACTCTAAAATTTAATTGTCGCAGATTCAATTTTCATCAAGTGATACCTGTGATTGCATTGGAATGATTGATACTTGCTTTCGCATTTGATTCAAAGATTTCTCTGATGCATTGGATATTGCGAATGGTTTATATACGAGCGCTTAAAAGTTTGTTCAAAGAGATTAAAGGTGAATTTTATGAAATCGTTAAAAATATATATTACTGGACCTCAAAAATACTATCCGAACGGTCTAAAAGAATTGAAGATGATGAAGGCATACGCGGAAATGAATGGGTTTGAAGTTATCAATGATTTCACCTATATCGAAAATGGATTAAAAGAATTCGAACAGATCGATCGCAATTTTTTGGATGACTGTGACATTGTCGTTGCAGATGTGAATCCTTTCCGTGGTGGGGAGCCTGAAAGTGGTACCGTCTTTGATATGGGAGTCGCTTATGCGAAGAATAAAAAAATATATTCGCATGTTAAAGATTTACGTGACGTTGTACATAAATACCCAATTGCAACCTTTGACGAAGAAGGTAACGTTATTGATGAAATGGGACTTATTTTCCGGGCTGGTCCAACCCCGGGAAACTTGATGTATATGGTTCCTTCAAAGATGGTTGAGGGAGGGTTTATTGAATGTGTCAAGATGCTTGTCGCTGATCTCAACGAAGATGCGAAGGATAAAGGGAGTCGTATAAAACCGCGGATCGATTGCCGCAATCAAGCTACTTGGATTGTAGAAGCAGGTAAATATCGTGCCTATTTGGCCGGATTTGAATGCTTTTCTGTTAACACGAAAGAGATTGGTGAAGGCATGAAAAAAATCTGTGAGAAATATAATTTCCAGGGAATTTTTCCTCCAGACATTCCCCCAGATTTTGGTGAACTCTCTAAAGAAGACTTTAAGAACGTTTACACACGCTGTGCGTATTTCTTTGATCGAGATCAATTGCATATTAGAAACAGTAATATGGTCATTGCAAATCTAAACCCTTACCATGGCCATGAACCGGATAGTGGTACAGTGTTTGAAGCAGCGATGTCATTCGGGCTGGGTTATCCTTGCTATTGTTTCATCAATGATGGGCGTCCTCTAATTGAGCGAATTAGTTGCCGTAAGGATGAAGATGGAATTTATAGAGATATTGAAGGGTTTGTGGTTGAAAATTTTGGCTTTCCACTTTCCTCACGTCTTGCTACCACAATGAAGATTTTTATTGCGGATTTTGAAGAAGCTGCCAAATTGGTCGCAAAAGATCTTGGTGTTTTTTCGGACTAGATATAAACATTAATGGTTCAGTTTCGAGTTTTCCGAATGGATCAAAATATAAGTTTCTTTACTTATTCTGGGTTCATAGGAACTTGGTGATCTAGAGAAGAAAGATGAATCCTATGGAAGGTTTTTAATGAATGAAAAATGAGAGCAATAAACTCGTTAATCAGAATAATTACGCGGCAAAATCAAAATGTGAAGATTAGTTTTGTCTTCAAATCTTTATATGGGTTTTCTCAGGGGATATTTCTCGTCATATATAATCTTTATCTAATCGAATTGGATATCCCACTTGATATGATTGGAATGGTACTCAGTGCTAACCCATTAGCACTGGCAGTTGGTTCGATTCCTGTTGGATATCTTACAGAGATCATCGGCTTTAAAAAGAGCTTTTTACTTATTTACGGGATCTCAGGAATTTCCTTATTAGCCCAAATATTCATATCAAGGGTTGAGCTAATGATGATCGCGGCCTTTATCTGTGGCTTGGCACTGTCTGGCGATTTTGTGGCTAATATGACTTTTTTGGCTCATAATACGACTGAAGATGATCGGACAAAGATTTATAGCTATAGTAGCCTATTTTTTAATCTTTTTATCTCAATCGGTTCACTGATTGCTGTGATTTTGCCAAATATTTTGATCAATTTGGAATTATCCATATTAATTGTTTATCGTCTGACTTTATTAATATCCGGTGGTCTTTTAGTTGCCGCATCGTTATTAGGAATGAAAATTTCACAAAATCTTTACAATCAAGAACAGCAGGTAGATTTTAAACCCTACTTCCAGGGCATTGATACATTCACTGTAAAACAAATCATTACATTACTATGCTTAGGTATTTCACTCGGATTATTGACTCCCTTCATGAATCTATATTTTATTTATCATCTGGGTAGTGATCGGGAATTTTTTGGAACGATTTCAAGTTTGAATGTATTTTTTATTTCCTTTGCCATAATTGTAGGACCACTGATTGTAATCAAATGGAGGAGTGTACCTGTAGTTACTACAGTCCGCTTGATATTTGTGAGTTTCTTGGTCATATTTACATGGACGGACCACCTGATGATTGGCGCCATTGCGTATTGGATTATGATGTCACTGTTTCAAATGTCTCAACCCATCTCTCTTGGTTTTGCGATTAGGGCATCAACAAAAAGACATATGACTGCTGTAATATCCTGGATAAATGTAGCATTTTGGCTTGGATATGCAATTGCCGCTCCGGTCGTTGGATTTTTTATGTTCCAATCTCGATATCGTTATCCATTGTTTATCGCCATAATAACTATGTTGCTTGCATCCAGTTTTAATCAGGTTTTCTTTGATAAGATCGAAAAGACTTTTAAGACAAAAAAGGATATTTCTACGGTATTGTGAGAATACGATAAGGAATTCTTTCTTTATAGTCCATTAAAAAACACAAAACGAAAGCAGTTAACGAAAAAAAGTCGACGGCATGATACTGTTAAGAAAACAACACAAGGATGATGGAATAATGGCAACAAAAATTATAATAGACACAGACCCGGGCATTGACGACGCGATTGCTATCTGTATGGCAATTAACTCACCAAGTATCTCTGTTCTTGGACTTACAAGCGTCTTTGGAAATACCTATGGGGAGTTAACTGCATATAATGCACTTCGTCTTGCAGAGCTGAGTGATCGTACCGTTATTCCTGTTGCTCGTGGAAGTGATGTACCTCTTTTCATACCCATTCAAAATCTTGGCACACTTGTGCACGGGGATGATGGTATGGGGAATTCTAACCTCCCAACTCCGAAAGGTGAATTCCTGTCATTATCTGCGGCTGAATTTATTGCCAAAACAGTCCACGAAAATCCGGGGGAGGTGACATTGCTGACGCTTGGTCCATTGACGAATCTCGCATTGGCTTTGCGTATTTACCCTGAATTAAGTAATCAAATAAAAAAAGTCGTTATCATGGGGGGAGTGGTCGCCCATCCCGGAAATATGACCCCGGTTTCAGAAGCGAATATTGCTCGTGACCCACACGCTGCAGAGATCGTATTTTCGTCCGGACTCCCGATCGTTCTGGTTGGATTGGATGTGACCGAAAAGACAATAATAACAAATTCTTTACTTCAAGAAGTATTCAAGGCAAAAAGCCCTGCTGTGGAATTATTGAAAAAAATTATCCCTGCTTATCAGCATTTTTTTGCGCAATATTATTCTATGAATGGGTCGTTTTTTACACACGATCCTTCTGCGATGGCATATATTTTTAGACCAAACTTGTTTAAAACACGAAAAACTTCAATTTTTGTGGAAACCGAAGGACGCTGTTCGGGCCAGACTGTTGCAGATTGGAATAACAAGTTGGAAAAAAGAACTGCTGTTGAAGTGTGTTTGAAAGTCAATTCACGAGGGGTCCTGGATGTGCTTAAAAACACCCTTACTACATAAGCGATTATGGAGATTAGTTGAAATTGTTCGAAGATTACAACTAGTAATGCTATCCATAACAAATAGCATGAAATGATAGTAGGAAAGGCGGGAAAATGTAGTGCCAAAGCAAAGGAAGACCCACCAGCAAGCGCTGGAGCGGTTATATTATGCCAACCTGCGCCTGCTGATCGAGATCGTACTGCTGTAAATCCAAGGAAGCGAGAAAATGCTGTATAGATTGCGTCTCATTTGTTGTGAAATCTCCCTGGATGACTTGAAGAAAAGAAATGGTGTTGCGCCGGTTTTGAAATTGATATGAAATGGGGAAATTCCTCAGTCATTTCATTCCTTCGGAATGACGCTAGGGAAAGGATTTACTCTGCGATCGACAAGGTAATCAGTGGGGAAATGATGAGATTTCTCGGGCATATTGTTCCATCGGAACGACGGAAACAACATTTCTGTTGGAACGATTACAAAAGGAATTTGTGAGCACGACTATCAGTCTTTTTTTCAAACAAGTACAATTAGATGAAGAGTGAAAACCATGGTAAAGATACTGCACTTCTCGGATGCCCACATTGACATGCTGCGCCAGGGTCGCAGAGACCCGCAGAGCGGACTGCCGATTCGCACGCTGGACTTTTTACAGGCACTGGATACCATCACAGAGAGCGCTGTCAGCGAGAAAGTGCAACTGGTGATCTTTGCGGGAGACGCTTACCGCAACCAGCTACCAGCTCCCACCTTTCAACGAGAATGGGGCAAACGCATCCTGCGCTTATCACAGGCGGGCATCTTCACCATCTTGGTGGTGGGCAATCATGATATCTCGCCCGCCAGCGGGCGGGCACACGCACTGCAGGAATTCGAGACGCTGCAAATTCCCAACACGCATGTCATCAGCGAACCGTGCCTGCTCAAACCGGTAGACCTGAACGGGTTGCCACTACAGGTGATTGGACTGCCATGGGTATCACGTTCGGGTTTGATGGCATTCATGGAAACACAAGGCAAATCACTGAAAGATGTGCATGAAGATATGGAAACGGTGCTCACGGACCTGTTGAAAAATCTGCTGGATGAAGTGGACCCGGCATTGCCAACGGTGCTGACCGCACATGTCACCGTGCAGGGAGCGGTATATGGTAACGAACGCAGTGTGATGCTGGGACGCGACCTGGTCATTCCGCCGGGACTGCTGAAGGATGAACGATTGGATTATGTGGCGCTGGGACATATCCACCAGCACCAGAACCTCAACGAGAAGGGCTATCCTCCCATCATCTATTCCGGTTCCATTGAAAAAATGGATTTTGGAGAGATACGCGATCAGAAGGGTTACATCATAGCGGAAGTGGAGCGTAAAAGCACGCACTTCGCTTTCAGCAAATTGCAGGGCAGAAAGTTCTTATCCTGTGAGGTGAAGATCGATGAACGGGAGGATATCACGGAAACCATCCTGGCACAGATGCCGGCACGCGAAACATTGCAGGATGCTATTTTTCGATTGATATTGCATTATCCGCGTAAATGGGAAGCCCTGATCGATGAACGTCGCATCCGCGCATATGCGGAAGAAGCATTCGAATTTTATCTGGTGCGCAATACGCACGATGGGGTGCGGGTCAAGCTGCCGGAGGGGAGCTCCTCCTTAACACAGATATCTTCAAGACAATTGCTTGACCTGTATTGGGAATCCGTGCATATGGATGATGATGCACAGGTCGAAGAACTGCAGCGCATGGCGACAACCATCATGCACAGCTACGAACGCGGCGAATCCGCCGATGCGCTGCTGGAAGGCATTCATCGGAAGAGGGACAAAACGTGATCCCGGTTAAACTGCAACTGCGCGGATTTCTCTCATATAAAGAGCCGGTGGAACTCTCATTTGAAGGCTTCGACCTGGCGTGCATTTCGGGCGACAACGGGGCGGGGAAATCTTCCCTGCTGGATGCCATCACCTGGGTACTGTTCGGCAAGGCACGTCGCAACGACGATGGCGTGATCAATAACACCTGCGACATGGCGGAAGTGATCTACCTGTTCGAATATGAGAATGATCTTTACCGGGTGCAACGAATCAAGCCGCGCAACCGTTCGATGGTGCTGGAATTCCAAATGCGGGGACAAGACGAAATGTGGAAGATCCTGACCGAACACAACATGATAGAAACGCAGGGGCGGATCAACGAAACTTTGCATCTGGATTATGACACTTTCATCAATGCCTCCTTCTTCCTGCAGGGTAAAGCGGATGAATTCACACAAAAGAACTCAACCCAGCGCAAGGAGATCCTGGCGGGTATTCTGGGAATGGATGTATGGGAGCGTTACCGCGATCTTACACGGGAAGCCCGGCGGGCGCTGGAAAACCGTATGCGGGTCATCGAAGGATCACTGTTTGAGATCGAAGCAGAATTGGCGCTGGAAGAGCAACGCAAAGCAGCACTGGCAGAAGCCAGGGACGCATTGAAGACACTCGAACAGCAGCGCCAGGATCAACAAAAGAATTACGATCGTGCGCATAAATTGGTGGAACTGATACAAGAACAACGCAATGCGCTGGATGAACTGGAAAATAGCGAAGTAGAACTGAAAGCCAGGGAGGCACAGATCAGCCTGCAGATGGAGGAGCGCCAGGCGGAAGAAAAAGAACTGATAGCTATGCTGCACGAAGCGGAGCAGGTTAAGCAGGCTTTTTCAGCCAGGATGAAGCTCAAAGAACAGTTGCAGAAGATGGATGCGCTAGCGAGCCATTATTACGAGTTGCAACAAAAAAAAGCCGGTGTCGAGCAATCTGTCGCGGTGGAGGAAAGCCGCCTCTCGCAAGAGTTGCGTTCGCTGGATAAAGAGAAAAACAAGATAGAGCAAATGAACACCACTCTGCCGGCGATGGAGAAGAAGCGTAATAAACTAGCAGAAGAACTGGTGCAGTTCCAACAGGCTGCAGAACAGTTGGCTGCATTAAATAAAAAGGCTGCGATGCTCAATGAGCAGAAGAGTGCGCTGCAAGCGGAAAATAATACTTTACGCGACCAGATGGCGAAACTTAAAGAGCGCCAGGAAAAGCTCGAACAGGAAAAGGGTTCCACCTGCCCGTTGTGCGGACAGAGGTTAAGCGTCGACCATCGTCAGCAAGTGCTGGCGGACATTTTGCAAGAAGGCAGCCAGGCAGGTGACAGACATCGCGCGAATGAGAAGATGCTGAAGACACTTGGAAATCAGATAGACGATCTGAACAAGGAGATGACAGACATCCAGGAACATACCACACGCGCAAGGGCGCTGGAACGCGAACTGGGTGTGTTGGAGAGCGAGATCGCCCGCTTCAACCAGGAGATTGATACCTGGCAAAAAGAAGGTGCTAAGAAAAGAGAGACCATCACCAGCGATCTGCAAAACGAGCATTTTGCGAGGGATTTACGTAAACAGATAACTGGCATTACCCATGAAATGGAAAAACTGGGATACGATGCAGCATTGCATGAAACCTATCGTAAGGAAGAACAAGCCAGCCGGACAGTGGAAAAAAAGCAGCAAGAGTTGTTAATCGCTGACAATCGACTGGTGCCACTGCAACGCGAGATGAAGACCCTGCAGACCCAATTGCTGGGTATTGAACAAGAATTAAAAACTCTGCATAAGAAAAGAGAAACTGCCGAAGCCAAATACCAGCAGGAGGCTGGTAACAGCCCGAATGTGGACGAGATCAAGGAACGGCTTGATGCCCTGATCGAGGCGGAAAACCAGCAGCGCACAGAGGTGGGAGGGGCGCAGCAATTGCTGGTGGTGATCGACCAACAGAAAAAGCGCAAACAAGATATTCAGGCGGATCTGAGAGAACTGAACAAAGAGAAAACGAATTTTCTGCTGCTGGAAAAAGCATTCGGACGGGATGGTGTGCAGGCATTATTGATGGAAGAAGCATTACCTCAGATGCAAATGCAAGCCAACGATATTCTTGGACGATTATCTTCGGGCAGCATGAGCGTGCGCTTTGAGACCGAACGGGAATATAAAGATAAAAAGCGCGATGATAAAATGCAGGTACTGGACATCCTGATCAACGATGCTGAAGGAGTACAGCGCCCGTATGACCTTTTTTCGGGTGGGGAAGCTTTTCGCATCAATTTTGCCATCCGATTGGCACTCTCCAAGGTATTGGCACAGCGTGCCGGTGCCAGATTGCAGATGCTGGTGATCGATGAGGGTTTCGGTAGTCAGGACGCGGAAGGACGGCAAAAACTGATCGAAGCCATCAACATGATCCGGCCCGATTTCAAAAAGATCCTTGTCATTACCCACTTGGAGGAATTGAAGGATGCCTTCCAGGCGCGCATCGAAGTAAGGAAGACCAAGAAAGGATCGGTGGTCGAGGTGATCGAACAATGACAGAACAACCCCTGCATATCGGCATTCAACAGCGGGTGCTGCCCGCTTATCGCATCCCTTTCTTTGATATGCTGGCGGAACTTTACCGCGGGAAAGTGAGCATCTTCTACGGGAATGCGCGCAGCCATGAAATGCTGCAAACCAATGCGGTACCGGAAGTGGCGTTGCACCAGCGCGGGAAGAACATCCACCTTTTTAGTGGGAAGTTCTATCTGTGCTGGCAGGTTGGATTGCTGCCATGGCTGCAGGCATGGAACCCGGATGTGCTGATCATGGAAGCTAACCCACGCTACCTTAATTCGCGTAGGGCAATAGGCTGGATGAAAGCCCACCACCGCAAGGTGATCGGATGGGGATTGGGATCACCCAATTCCAGTGGTTGGTTGGGAAGGATGAGAACCCAACAACGGAGAAGGTTCATCAGCAAGTTCGATGCATTGATCACCTACAGCCAACAAGGCGCAGAAGAATACCAGGCGCTGGATTATGCCCGGGAACGCATCTTTGTGGCACCCAATGCGGTAGCAGCCAGCCCAAACCACCCAGCACCCCGGCGAACCATGCAATATGAGTTCAATCGTCCCCACGTCCTTTTTGTGGGTAGATTACAAGAACGCAAACGAGTGGACATACTGATCAATGCCTGTGCGCAATTGAACGAGGAAATCCAGCCGCATTTGCATGTGGTGGGTGACGGTCCTGCTCGCAGCGCACTACAAGAACTGGCGCAGCAGTGTTACCTGGAAACCACCTTTTACGGAGCCATGCACGGTAAGGATCTGGAAACGTTGTTTAAAAAAGCCGACCTGTTCGTGCTACCTGGCACGGGAGGACTGGCAGTGCAGGAAGCCATGAGTTATGCGCTGCCGGTGATAGTGGGAGAAGCCGACGGTACGCAAAGCAACCTGGTGCGATCTGACAATGGCTGGGTGATGCAGCATGGCAATGCAGAAGAACTGGCGGATATCCTGCGAGAAGCACTGCGCGACATAGCCAATCTGCGGAAGAAAGGCTCCGCATCTTATGCCATCGTGCGGGATGAAGTGAACCTGGAAGCAATGGTCAGAGCATTCGAGCAAGCAATCATTACTGTTATGAAGGACAGGTAAATGAAGATCGTACTGGTGGCAGATGGGCGCAGCAACATCACGCGCAACTGGATAGAATGCATCTCCGGGAAGGATGTGGAGATCAACCTGGTTTCGACCTTTCCCTGCGAGAAACCCGAGAAAGTTCGTGAGATGGTGGTGCTGGCGGTGGCATTTTCCAGATTTGCCGGCGGGCAAGTTAGCTTGAATGGGAACAGGACCTCAAGAAAAGGATTGCGCAAGATCATGGCAAGAATACGTGGCATGCTGTTGAACACGCGCTATCGGTTGGGACCATTTACCATACCCCTTTATCGCAGCCAATACATGAAATTTGTAAAAACCGTGCGGCCGGATGTGGTGCATGCTTTGCGCATCCCCTTCGAGGGCATGTTGGCGTCTTTCACCCCTGCGGCATTTCCACTGGTCATTTCGACCTGGGGTAACGATCTGACCTTACACGCACGCGGGTCATGCCGTATGGCAAGCTGGACGCGCAAGGCACTGCAGCGAGCAGATGGGGTGATGGCAGATGCCAGTCGTGATCTGAACCTGGCGAAGGAGTGGGGTATCAGAACGGGAGTGCCTACCCTGGTGGTGCCGGGAAACGGCGGGTTAGATTTGGCATATTTTCAGCAAATGAAAGAAGAGTTAAGTTGCGGGACGCAGTGCTTCAACCCGCATAAATACCAGGTGGTCAATCCGCGTGGATTCCGCCCGGGCAGCGTGCACCAGGAGGTATTTTTCAAGGCTGTCCCTGCCATGTTGAAAGAGATCCCGGAGATTCAATTTCTGTGCCCGGCAATGCAAGGGCAGAAAGTAGCGGAACGCTGGGTACGAGAGTTGGGCATCGAACAGCAGGTGGTGCTGCTGCCCTATTTACCACAGAGTGAATTATGGTATCTATACAACAGCTCCGACGTATATATCTCGCTTTCCAGCCATGATGGTACCCCCAACACCTTTCTGGAAGCGCTGGCATGCGGTTGTTTCCCGGTGGTGGGGGATATTGTTTCGCTGCGGGAATGGATCGAGGATGGCAAGACCGGCAAGTTGATAGACCCATTGGATGTGGAGCAGGCAAGCAAGGCGGTGGTCAGTGCGCTACGCGACAAGACCCTGCGGGAGAACGCCAAGGCATTAAACTGGATGATGCTGGAAGAAAAAGCGGACCGAAAAAAGGTGCGCGCGAAGGTGATGGCTTTTTACAAGAAGGTAGCTGCTAATTAGAAACCTATTTATTTTCCACCAATAACTGAATTACCTCTGAAATGACCTGCTGGCTGGTCTGGTAGTGCACCGCATGTATGCCAACTTGGCGTGCACTGGTGATATTTTCGATACGATCATCCACAAAGATGGATTCCTGCGGCTGAATGCCCAGGCGTTCGAGCGCAGTATGATAAATACGTGCATCCGGTTTCAGCAGTTGCACTTCACAGGAAATGACGATATCGTCGAAAAGATCAGCGATACGAAAATGTTCCTCAAGCAGCGGACGCAAGCGATCGGAATAGTTGCTCAACAAACCGATCTTGAAGTTTTTACGCAGCGAGCGGATCATAGACAAAATAGGGGCATTGAGTTCAAAAGCTTGTTCATAGAGGTCGTAGAAACAGGAAAACGTTGTTTGATCAAGATCCTGTTCCTTGAAAAGTGTGCGGTAGAAATCTTCTGAGGTGATCTCACCCAGATCGACCTGGCTATTCATTTCTCCATCGAAGTAGCGGATCAAGGTTTGGGTAGAAAGACCGAGCATATGAGCGATGTATGCGTGCCCCAAGTCTTTTTTGGGGACCAGAAGCACGCCGCTGAAATCCCAGAGAATGGCTTTAATGGTCATGAGGAGGGTACACGCCTTCCAGATGGGAAATGTCGTTGATGGCGACGATAAGTGGAAGCCCGTTTTCATTTACTGTTACGCGGGAAATGCTGCAGGTGCTAAGGTGGTACCGTTTTCTCTTCTTTATCCCCTTGGCACAGGGCAGGGCAGTTAGAAGAGTATTGATGGCACCGGCATGCGAAACGGCCACAATATTTCCAAAAGGATGTTCCGAAAGGATTTGCCGCCAGGCTTTCAGCACTCGATTGCGCAGGGTAGTTTTGCTTTCTCCGGTCAGCCCGAGCAGTATTGACCACAGCGGAGCGGCGAAGAACATCGCTGTGGGATTGTGTTTGATTTTCTTGAAACTATCGCGTTTGCCTTCCATTCTTCCAAACCCCATTTCGCGTAAGCCATCCAATTTTGTAATTGGGATGGAAGGAAATTTTTGTGCGATAATTGCAGCGGTCTGCATGGCTCTGCCCTGCGGACTGGAATATATGTGGGCGATATGCTGATCTGCCAGGGCGGTAGCTACCTGGTGGGCTTCCCATTGTCCGAAAGTACTGAGTGGGCTATCGAGAGCCCCATGAATGCGCCCCTGTTCGATCCATTCCGTGGTGCCGTGGCGTACTATAAAGATGGTGTGTGTCGTCATAGCGTTCTATTGTAACGGACAAACAAAAACAGTACAAAATTTAAGAGTTAAAAGATTGTTAAAAAAGAAAATCTAAAAGGTGCGGAAGATTGTCACCCCTTTCCTGAATGAAGGTTTTTGACTTGTACTGCTCCGGCGGCTATACTTAAATCGAATTAATTTTTGTGGAGGTTTTTTCTATGGCTTTCAAATTAACTTACGCAACCATGTTCAATCCCCCCGAGGAACTGCACAGTCGCTTTGAAGAAGCCTTGCGGCAGGTGCGTGCTAATATGGGAAAAGAATATGGCATGATCATCAATGGCAAAGATTTTTTTAACGATGAAAAATATGAAGATATAAACCCTGCGAACACTGATGAGGTGCTGGCGGTTTTCCAAAAAGGGGATGAGAAAGATGCTGCGCGAGCCATCGAAGCGGCGCAAAAGGCTTTTCCGATGTGGGAGAAAACCCCCTGGCAGGAACGGGTACATTTAATGCGACGGGTGGCAGATCTGATCGATGAACGCATCTATGAAATCGGTGCCATTGTTGCGTTGGAAGTGGGTAAGAACCGCATGGAAGCGTTGGGAGATGTGGCGGAAACCGCCGACCTGATCCGTTATGCCTGCGATCAGATGGAAGCCAATGATGGCTTCATCAAGCAGATGGGCAGCGATCCCTTGAGCGGTTACAGCGCCACCAATTACTCAGTACTGAGACCTTATGGGGTGTGGCTGGTGATCAGCCCCTTCAACTTCCCGGCTGCCCTGACAGGCGGTCCGTGCGGAGCGGCGCTGGTGAGTGGCAATACCCTGGTATTCAAACCGGCGACCGATACGACCTGGACCTCTCGCAAACTGGCAGAATGTATGCGCGATGCGGGTCTTCCGGATGGCGTGTTCAACTTTGTCTCCGGCCCGGGTCGCTCTATGGGGCAGGCGCTGATCGAAAACCCGGCAGTGGCAGGTATCACCTTCACCGGTTCCTACGATGTAGGCATGGGCATCTACCGCGATTTTGCGCAGGGCGGATATGTGCGCCCCACCATCTTGGAATTGGGCGGGAAGAACCCCGCCATCGTTTCGCGCAATGCCGATATCGAAGAAGCCGCTGCCGGTATCGTGCGCTCGGCATTCGGATTACAGGGACAAAAATGTTCCGCCTGTTCACGGGTTTACGTAGAAAAGCCGGTGTACCAGGCATTGATGGAGCGCATGATCGAGATCACCAAAAAGATCAGCATCGGTGATCCGACAGAAAGAACCACATTCCTCGGACCGGTAATCAACAACCGTTCCTATCAGGATTATCAGGATTTTATCGACAAGATCTACCATTCCGGAGGGCGCTTCCTGACCGGTGGCAAGATCCTGACCGAGGGAGATTATGCCAAAGGTTATTACTGCACGCCGACGCTGGTGGCAGACCTGCCGATCAAGAACAGCTTATGGAAAACCGAGATGTTCGTGCCCATCACGACCATCGCCTATGTGGATTCACTAGAAGAAGCTATGCAGCATGCCAATAATATCAGCTACGGATTGACAGCAGGTTTCTATGGTTCCCCAGAAGAGACGGAATGGTTCTTTGAGAACATTCAGGCTGGGGTGACCTACGCCAACCGCCCACAGGGTGCCACCACCGGCGCCTGGCCGGGTTTCCAACCATTTGGCGGATGGAAGGGATCAGGTTCTAGCGGAAAGAATGCGGGTGGTTTATACTATTTACAGATATATATGCACGAACAGATCAGAACCCTGATCAAGAAAGCCTAAAGCAGCATACATCCATGAAGCGGTTCTCATACACCTGAGGAGATGGGAGCCGCTTCTTTTATCAGGTGGTAGAGTATGAGTAAATTGTGTGAATTGAAAGATGCGGTTGCAAGCCATGTCCATGATGGGGATGTGATCTATGCGGCGGGGTTCACGCATCTGATTCCTTTTGCCGTAGGGCATGAGATCATCCGGCAGGGAAGGCGCGATCTGACCCTGGCACGCGCTACCCCCGACCTGCTGTATGACCAGATGGTGGCGGCGGGTTGTGCGCGCAAGATCATTTTTTCGTATCTGGGAAACCCCGGGGTGGGCTCGCTACGCATCGTGCGCGAAGCCATTGAAAAAGGGGAACTGGAATGGGAAGAATATTCGCACTACAGCATGATCACGCGCCTGACGGCGGGTGCAGCGGGATTGCCTTTCATGCCCATGAATCTGACGGCAGCACCGGACCTGGAGAAGGTCAATCCCAACTTTCGCAGAGTGAGCGACCCTTTCAGTGGAAAAGAAGTGATGGTGGTGCCGCCTTTGAACCCGGATGTGGCGGTCGTGCATGTGCAGCGGGCAGATAAGGATGGTAACGCGCAGATTTGGGGTATTCTGGGGGAGCAAAAAGAGGCTGCTTTCGCCGCCAAGAAGGTCATCCTGACAGTGGAGGAGATCGTGGATGAAGCGATCATCCGCTCTGACCCCAACCGCACCCTGATCCCGGGTTTGATCGTGGATGCGGTATGTCATGTGCCATACTGTGCGCATCCTTCTTACACCCAAGGCTATTATGATCGGGATAATGAGTTCTACCTGCAATGGGATGAGGTCAGCAAGACCAGAGAGGGTGTGCTGGAATGGCTGGATGCCCACGTTTACCAGGCAAAAGATCACACAGAATACTGGCAGAAGCTGGGCGAAGCGACCCACCAGCGGCTCAAGGTGAAGGAAAAATTCAGCACTCTCATCAACTATGGTGAATTCTAAGCAGGCGGAGGCAAATATGAGCGAGAGAACATACTCCAAAACGGAATTGATGATCGTAAACGCCGCCCGGCTGCTGCAGGATGGGGATCTGGTATTTGTGGGGGTGGGCGTGCCGAACCTGGCGTGCAATCTGGCGCGGCGTACGCATGCGCCCAATTTAATGATGGTTTACGAGGCAGGAGTGATCGGTGCCCAACCGGCGCGGCTGCCGCTTTCGATCGGCGATCCAACCCTGGTGAGCGGCGCTACCGCGGTGTGCAGCATGTATGAGATCTTCAGCCTGTACCTGCAGCGTGGCAATGTGGATGTGGGTTTTCTGGGTGGGGCGCAGATCGACCGCTATTGCAACATCAACGCTACGGTGATCGGCGATTACCAGCACCCCAAGGTGCGATTACCGGGTTCGGGTGGATCGATGGAGATCGCCGCCTGGGCGAACCGCTGTTACATCATGACCCCCCACAACAAACGGCGCTTCCCGGAAAAAGTAGATTTCTGCACTTCTGCCGGGTTCCTTTCAGGGGGGACAGAAAGAGAAAAGAGCGGAGTGCGTGGCAAAGGACCGCAAGCGGTGGTGACCGACCTGGCACTGATGATGCCGGATGAGCATGGGGAATTGCAGGTGACCGCCCTGCACCCGGGTGTGGACCTGGAAGAAGTACGCCAGAACACCGGGTGGGAGATCAAGATTTCGGAAAAACTGGAAAGAACTGCTGCCCCTTCGGACGAGGAACTGCGTATTTTACATGAGGAACTGGACCCGACCGGGATCTATGTGGATTGATCAGACCTGATTCTTTTCCTGGACGATCTGAGCCAGGATAGCCAGGGCAATCTCATCCGCCTTTTTGGTATGCAAGTTCAATCCGATGGGTGCATGGATGCGATCCAGATCAGTGGGCCGCCAGCCGGATGCCAGCAGCGTGTCAAAGCGTTCCTGGCGGGTTTTCATGGAGCCCAATAAGCCCAGATAAGCGACATCACTTTCCAATCCCAGCTGCAAGGCGGGGATATCGATCTTGTGGTCATGGCTGATGACCGCCAGTGCATCACGTGCAGTCAACGCGTGCAGTTGTGGGCAATCCTGCGGCCATGTTGACAGGATGACATCCGCCTGCGGAAAGCGGGTGGGGGTGGCAAACATGGAGCGCGGGTCGATGATGATGACTGAAAAACCCAGTAATTTTGCCAGCCGGGTAAGGTGAATGGCGATCTCTGCGGCACCCACGATGAAGAGCCGGGGCGGGGGCAGGATGGGTTGGATAAAGGCAGACAGTGTTGCTCCGGAAGCGAGAGTGAGAGGTCGGATAGCAGGAGATGAAAGAGGAGGTACCGTCTCAAGCCATGAAGGGGTGAATTGCAGGTCAGACGGGAGATCACTGTACAGCAGCGCTGCCTGGTCACAGACGAGCTTTTTTCCCAGGAGATTTTCATCCAGAATATACAGAAGGAAGAAGGGTTGACTACGTTGAGAAAGATCGAGCAGGGTGCGCAGGAACCGGTTACCGGATGACGTTGGCGGCAGTGGAGAAACCAGCACGTCGATCTCACCACCGCAGGTCAACCCCACCTGCCAGGCACTTTCATCAGAATAGCCAAAATGGCAAAGAAGGGCGTGATCTTCAGCGATCACAGAAGTGGCGGCTTCCAGCACGGCGCTCTCCACACAACCGCGGCTGACTGCGCCCTGCATATCCATGGCAGATGAGACGACCATCGTTTCCCCCAACGGCAAAGGGGTAGCACCGGAAGAGCGCACCAAGACCGCCAGGGCAGCACGTTTGCCAGCCTCGTACCAGGATTGAACGGTGTGAGCGTGATCGGTCAATGTGGGCATGCTCTTATCCTTACTAAAACGATCCTCCTTCGGTAACACTCATTACTTCTGCGCGATGACGGTGTAATGTTTTTTATCCGCCTGGGTGTTGAAGAACTTGATCTTCCAGTTGTGAAGCAAGTGAAACACTTCGGTTTTGGTGAAGGCATGATGTGGCATGCCCTTTTCGGTGCCGGTTTTTGGAGCATAGGTGTGCGGTTCCAGGATGGTGGCGGTCTTGAAGCGTTCCGATTCGGGGTCGTAGCATAGCAGGTCCATCACCAGCAACCCACCGGGGCGGATGACACGCGCGAGTTCTTTGAAAGTAGCCTGGATATCCACGAACAGGTTATGCTGAATGACCTTGAACGAAATGATGGCGTCGAAGCTATGTGCTTCAAAGGGCAGCACCTGCATATCTGCCAGGGCAAGGCGGGCGGGAAGCTGCTCTTGCGAGAGCCATCGGCGGGCAGCCAGCAACCCCCAGCCGGAGAGATCAGTGCCGTAAATGTGGTAACCAGCTTTTTCGAAATAAACCAGATGCCTACCATTACCGCAACCCAGGTCCAAAATTCGGTTAATACCGTACTTGGGGAACATGCTATCCAACAGGGAGCAGATCTTTTCCGGTTCCGTGAACTGCTGTGGGTTCTTTTTGTATGCCCCATCCCACCCATTGACCTTGCCAGCGATCTTTTTCATTATTTCTTCCTTCTTCTACCTGCTACCAGTTATCGATGATATATCTGGTTAAATCGTTCAGATCGATATGATCTTCCCGTATGGCGATGCCGCGCACTGAAATACCCAATCTGTGCACCAGGTCACGCTTGCCACTACGCAGGTAGTGCCACCAGGGCAGGGGTTTGCCCTCTGCCAGGCGACGGTATGCGCAAGTTTCCGGTAGCCAAGCCAGTTCGGACACGTTTTCAGGAGTGAGCTGAAGACAGGTTGGCATCAGGTCGTGACGCTGGTCATATACCTGGCAAGTGCAGGTTTCCAAATCAAGGTAGCGGCAGGCTACGCGGGTAAGCTGACTAGCAGGATGTTCTGCAGTACGCACCTTGTACAAACAACAAATACCACAACCATCGCACAACGCACTCCATTCCGACTGAGAAAGAGCCGAGAGCGAGGTGAAGGTCAAGTGAGCAGGGTCAAGCCAGCCCATCAGCGCGAGCTGTGACTGCTTTTTTCAGCAGCATCCAACAATTGGGCTGCCAATTCACGCGCCTGCTCGGACGTGATATAAATATTGGTCTCGCCTGCATATAGGATCTTTTCTTCTTCGGGGCAATCTTCTTTGAAACACAGGCAAATATTGTCGTCGAATTCCTGATCACCTTTGTCGAAGAAAATACTCAGTTGCAAGCTTCCATCCAGCAATGAGATAGACATAGTTTCCTCAATAATTCTCTCTATTAATAATACCGTATTGGCGGTTTTTTATCATGAGAGGAATTAAAATAGTTAAGACATTTTGGCTGAAATGGCTTAGAATAAGGCGGAAAGTTTTGTAAAGGAATATGCAAGGAGTATTTTCATGTGGAATGGATTAAAAAATAAGGGGATGGCACTCTTATTATGCGTGGGGTTTTTGATGGGATGCAACAGTACTTCCAAGGCATTGGAAACCGAATTGCCCCAACCAGCTCCCACGGCAGAGTTGAGAGGACAGATCGTTTTTGCAGCAAAACCATCTGAAAAAGAAGATTACGAGCTGTTTTTGCTGGACGTACAAAACGGTGATATCAAACAATTGACCGACAATAACTTCGCAGACATTTCACCGGATCTTTCACCGGATGGGACCAAGATCGTTTACGCGGCAAACCCCAACGGAATTTATGATCTTTATTTACTGGACGTGAATTCACTGGAAGTAAGTTCCTTATTGACCGATGGGGCGGATAAATCGGAACCGGTCTGGTCGCCGGATGGAAAAACAATCGCATTCCAATCGAACGGGTATGGTGATAACGATATCAATATCATCACAATAGCAGACGGCACGGTGCAACGATTGACCGAGGAAGATTCCCAGGATAGTCAGGCAAACTGGACGGCAGATGGAAAAGACCTGTTATTCGTCTCTGACCGGGATGGAGATTTTGATATTTATAAGTTATCCCTGGAAAGCGGAATGGTCACCCAGTTATCGGCAAATGATTATTATGAAGCTTCGCCGGTCTGTTCACCAAGTGGAGAAAAGATCGCTTTTCTCTCCAAGCGGGATGGAACATTCAACGTCTACATGATGAACGTGGACGGGAGTGAAGAAACTGTGCTGGTGCAGAACGGTTTCACCAACCATTCACCGGAATGGTCCACTGACAACAGCGAGCTGGCATTCATCACCGACACCAGCAAGGGGCATAGTGGTATCAATATGATCAAGATCGCCAGCGGTGAGGTATACCAGATCCTGGACGGGTACTTCCATTACGCCGGATTGAGCTGGAAAGAGTAAACAAGAAGCCGTGGATTTTCCCACGGCTTCTTGTACTCAACCACACATCTCTATTCCCAGCGGAAGGTCCTGACTGAGACGATGATGCCAATGAGCAACAGCCCACACAGGATGCCCACATCCAACAAATGGTTGTTCCAGGACTCCCCGAACCACAGTCCCCGCAGCAGGTTTACTACATAGGTTAAGGGGATGAAGGATGAGAGCTTATTCACGGCGGCAGGCATCAATTCGCGTGGCCAGGCAGCCCCGGATAAGATGAGCATGGGATAGAGCAGCAGCATGGCTACGGTTTGCGCGGTACGAGTGGTGGGCATGGTGCCAGCCAGAATAAACCCGATGCTGAAAAAGCTCAGGCTGCACAGCATAAAACCACCTACCATGCTGAACAAGTTTCCCATGATGCGCACATGGTAGATCAGTTTTCCTGCTACAACCAATAAGACCATACCCAGAGCGGTCATACTGAAAACCACCACGACCTGTGCAATCAACACAACCAGTGGATTGACCGGGGTGGTACTGAGGCGGCGCAATATTCCATTTTCCCGATAGGATGCCATGGTCATGGTGATCGACATTAGTCCGGTCATCCCGATCACCATCGCGACCAGGGCAGGGACCAATGTTTCAACCGTTCCCTGCATGCTGGCTTCCGGAATGGACGCTGCTGCTTGATTTCCATAGATGCTGCCAAAGATGAGCAACATCATTAAAGGGAACACCAGGGTGAAGAACGCCCCCACCGGTTCACGCAGGAATAATTTCGCCTCCATCCAGGTCATTTTCCAAAAGCTTTTCATTTCTTTCCTCACTCTCTCATCTGGCGTCCGGTCAAATTCAGGAACACATCTTCCAGGTTGGGCTGCTCGGTATGCAGATCTCGAAATTTCACCTGGTACTGGGTTAAGAGATTGACCACTTCACTTACCAATGGGACCTTGCGCCCGTTGGCGGCATGGATGACCACCCGCTCACCCTGCTGCTCGATATGCGATTCACCAGAAAGGGCTTTTTCAAAACCGGGAGGTAACATTCCATCCAAAGCAAAGACGACCTGTTCCTCCACCCCAAGATCGCGGATCAAGTTGGCTGGTGTATCCAGCGCCACAATTTTTCCGTGATCAAGGATGGCGATGCGATCACACAGCCGCTCTGCCTCTTCCATGAAATGGGTGGTGAGAACAACCGTCTTCCCCCTGGCCTGCACCTCACGCACCAGATCCCAAATGATATGGCGGGCTTGCGGGTCCAGCCCGGTGGTTAACTCGTCCAAAAACACCAACTGTGGCTGGGGCAGCAAGGCGAGCGCGATGAACAAGCGCTGTTTCTGTCCTCCGGAAAGTTTTGAGAAGGGCGCATTCCGTTTTTCTTGCAGACCCAACTGTGCCATCAATTCTTGCCAAGCTGTGCTTTGAGGATAGAACGATGCATACAGATCGAGTGCCTCCCAGACCTTCATACGGTCGGGAAGGTTCGATTGCTGGAGCTGCATCCCTACCTGTTTTCGCAGGGCTTTCCCATCCCGCGCCGGATTCATATCCAGTACACGGATCTTGCCCTGATCCGGTTTGCGCAGTCCTTCCAGGCATTCGATGGTGGTGGTCTTGCCAGCCCCATTGGGTCCGACCATCCCAAATATCTCTCCTTCTTGTACGTGGAATGAGATGCCATCTACAGCGATGGTTTCCCCGTATACTTTTCGCAATCCTTCGACCTGAATAATTGTGTCCATCATTACCCTATTTTCTCTTCAAGATCGCTTGCAATGCAGCAACGTGTTCTTGAAAAATTTTGCGCCCGGTAGCGGTGGCGGAAATGAACGTGCGGGGCTTGCGCTCAATAAATGCCTTATTAATGGTGACATAACCAGCTTCTTCCAGCTTGCGCAGATGTGCGCCCAGGTTGCCGTCGGTAACATCCAGTAGATTGCGCAGATAGGTAAATTCCACTTCATTACCGTCTTCCAAAGTAACCAAGGTTGCCATGATCTGCAGCCGCACCGGTTGATGGATGATTTCATTCAATTCAGCCATGACCTACCACCTGAAACGGATATAAAGACCGAGCACGATCATGCTGCCCCCCACCAGGACTCCCATCCACAAATAAAAGATGGACGGGAAGAAGAAGTAACCGATGATGGCTAACGCGGCGATCGGCACTGCCCACCAGGAGGAGGTGTAAGAGAGCGGCATACCCATGGCAAATTGCCCGAGCATGGTAAAGAGGATAATAAACATGGTGTTCTGTTTTCCATCGATGGGATGGGCTATGGCGATGGCGGCAATGCAGAAGAAGACCAGGAATATCCAAAAGATGATGATGCGTTTCACGTAAATCGATGTGGCAGTGCTGCGGACACGTTTTCCATTACGGGAACCGATCAGCACAGCAAGGATGCTGCCTACGATGCTTGTACCAACCCAAATAGAAACAAGCATGGGACCGCTCAGAAATTGTGTGGAAAGAAAACCGATCATCCAGATAGCACCTGTGATGATCAAAAAGATATAGGTGCCACTGTTGGCGATCGAACGGCGGGTCTTGTGGGTTACCCTGCGAATGGCTTGCAGTGATTCCTCCGCTTCATTAGGGGAGATGTTCATTTTTCCTCCTTATAAAATATTTATTTTTTTTATTATTACTGTTTTATTATTACCAACGAAAATTAATTTGGCGAATATGGAGGGTCTGCATCAGGTTTTGAAAGATCTAAAACACAGTTTATAAAAGGTCCGGAAGACCCTTTTAAGTGATAAGGAGATCCTTCATCGCATGCGAATTGACCTGTCCACGCTCCGTCAGTCTTAAATTTAAAAGCCAAA
>JAAZNC010000106.1 GCA_012798455.1 Chloroflexota bacterium
ACGTTGCGCCCATCCACGATCAAGGGGGTACGCATACTTCCTCGTAATTTTGCCATGTCAAGGGAAAAATAATCTTTATGAGCGGTCATAATGACAAGAGCATCGCATTCTTTTGCCTGCTTATATAAGTCACCTTGATAAGCAGCAATATAGGGATCATGGATATGTAGGGAAGCACAACACCCCTGCAATTCGTTAACCAGAGCAGCTGAGGGTGAATTGCGCTCATCATCACTGTTTTCAAGATAAGCATATCCCAAAATCAGGATATTCGATTGCGCAAGATTCTTTCCCATTCTCTCCAACCCCTGCTCGAGCAAGGCTGCCATATGAGCCGGCATGCTATCATTGATGTGGCGGGCTGTTGGGATCAGTTTTAAAAATTGATTGTCGGCTACACTGCTTGCCAGTAGCCATGGATCCTTGGGTATGCAGTGCCCGCCCACTCCTGCACCCGGAAAATGAATATCGCGGTGCGGCGTCTTATTGACCAGCTCACGCACGCGCCATACATCAGCGCCTAACTGTTCACACAGCATGGCAATCTCATTAGCGAAAGCGATCTGTACATCCCGGTAGGTATTCTCGACCGTCTTCACCAGTTCAGCAGTGATCCAATCGGTTGGATTGATCTCCGCTTTCACAAACAGACGATACAAGTCTGCCATCACCTCCGCGGTCTCTGCATCCGCACCACCCACCACCCTGCTCATGTTCTGGATATTCGCCAGCAGCTTGCCGGGCATGACCCGTTCGGGGCAATTGCCCAAATAAAAATCCATATTTAATTTTCCCCCGCTCACCTCTTCGAGAATGGGCAGTACAAGCTGCTGCATGGTTCCCGGGGAAATGGTAGATTCGATAATAACCAGCACTCCCTTTGGGAGAACCTTGCCCAGCGAATGCAGGGCAGAAATAAGGGCACGGTAACCCGGTTGGTGATCGTCCTCCACAGGAGTTTCTACATTGATAAAAATCACATCCCGGTCATGCAGGTCAGCATAATCGCCGGTTGCCTGCAAAGAACCGGAAACAACGTTTTTATTAATGAGTTCATCCAAGCCCGGTTCTTCACCACCAATGGGGTTTTCGCCTCGGTTAATTGCAGCGATGCGGTCTTCTTTAACGTCTACCCCCATTACCTGAAAACCACAATCTGCCAGACTGGCAGCCAGCGGCAAGCCCACATATCCCAACCCGATCACTGCCAATTTGGCGGAGCGATCATTGATTTTCTTTTTGAGATCAGATAAGTTCATTTCACAGCTCGATCACCTGATGCGATAGCCCGGATTCCACCAGGGCGGAGGCGATCCGCAATGCCTGCAATCCATCCTCACCACTGACCGGCACAGGGGAATCGTTTTCCAAGGCTTGCACGAAGGTAGAGATTTCCTTTTTGAGGGGCTCTTCCCGATCAATGGCAAAGCGGATCATTTTGCCAGGGTTAACCCCTGAAATAGTTTTTAATGAATCCCACATTTCTTGTATCGCCAGGGAATTTTCATAAAAATACAAATCCTGAGTGAGGTCATCCACTTTAAACATTCCTTTTTCACCCAGTACCGTGATTTCACGTACTTTGGTGGGAGTCAGCCAGTTGATATTCAGCGCAGCGGTGATTCCATTTTGCAACCGCATGATCGCGATCAACAGGTCTTCGTGCTCGGTATGAATACGTTTTTCTGTTTCCGCATATAAACGGATCAGATCCGACCCGGATAAATAACGGATGATGTCAATATCATGCGGCGCCAAGTCAAGCACCACTCCCACATCCCGGATTCGAACAGGGAAGGGTCCCTCCCGGCGGCAAGCTATTTGAAAGATACGACCAAGCTCGTCCGCATCAAGACGCTTCTTCATCTCCATCACCGCCGGATTAAAACGGATGATATGTCCCACCATTAATTTACAGC
>JAAZNC010000107.1 GCA_012798455.1 Chloroflexota bacterium
GACAAAACTTGACAAAAGTTGACAGCAAATCAGGTGCAAGTGGATTCGTTTCAAAGGAACGAATAGGGAAGGAAGAGATTTGATCCTTGGATCGAAGGAACATTGTTCTCTTTATAATCTTTAAAAAGCTTTATATAACATAAGTAGGGTGGGTTGGATTCTCAACCCACCAGCAGTGTTCAATATCATTGGTGCGTTGGGAACGCACCAGACCTCTACTTCTCAACCAAGAACACTATGGTAGTGGGTTCCAAAACCATCAATTCATTCCTCGATCAACATAATGATGCTTTTTCAACGTATTTTACCTTCCTGATCTTTATCACCGTCATTGCTTTGCGATCTACGAACGAATTTCTCTTCCCGATGGTGAGATCCATCGGTCGCTGCGCTCCCTCTGGATGACGTGGAGAATTAGTCGATATAATGGGTCCCCAACCCAGCAACCCACTGCACAGCCGACCTAACGGTGCACTTCCAACACACCCTATATTTCCAGTGCACCGGTGGGGCAACTTTTGACGCACGCATTGCATAGAATACATTCCGTACCATTCAAGCGCTTGCGGCTGTTATCGAGCATATCTACATCCATAGGGCACACCCGCCGGCACTTGCCGCACACGATGCATTTGTCTTCATGCACTTTGACGCGAATCAAAGAAAAATAACTGGCAGGTTTCAGGAATATGGTGATGGGGCAGATATATTTGCAAAAGGCGCGATTGTCTTTGAAGGCAACTGCCAGCGCAATACCCACCATATAATAAAGAATGTTGCCGATGATGAAACTCCATAACATGATGTTTTCCATATTGGCAACTTTGAAGATGAATAGAGCACTCGCGAACAACAGAGACAGGGTAAAAACAATATAGCGGATAAATCCCAATTGGGACTTTCTGGGTTCTTCAGGAATCTTATAGGGCAGTAAATCCAGGATCATGGCGGTCCAGCAGGCATAGCCGCACCAGCCCCTGCCGAATAGCAGTGGCCCGAAGATCTTTGCCACCGCATAATGGATGACCGCCGCCTGGAACACTCCCGAGAACAGGTAGAACCAAAAGCCTTCGATCTGCATGTTTTCGCGACTGAAGATGCCCAGATAGATCAGCATATAGCTGCCCACCGCAAACTGCACCACCATACGCGCGTGGGGATATTGCCGGATATAGAGCACCAGCCCCAATGCGATGAAAAAGCCAATGTAGGAAAAATTATATAAATAGAAGATGGAACCACTGATCTGCCATAATGAAAACGCCACTATTTCGAAGAACAGGAACAGGATAAGTGGAAGACGGTAGGTTTTGATTTTATCCAGCATACATACTCCCTATAAAAATCTAGCAGTATCATAACATGCCTATTGAAAACCTGGATTAAGGGGTGATTAACGTGGAGTGATACCGTTCATCAAATCCCAGCAGTATAATTATGGAAATCCATTGCACCGGAGAACTTGCCATGCCCACAACCGTCACTGACCCATACGATATTCTGCAAGCCAGCATCCTCAGCCGCCCACGCATGATGGGCAGCGCGGGGGAAGCAGAAACGATCCGCTTCCTGAAAGATTTCCTGAAAAAGCACAACTTGCATCCTTCCACAGAGGAATTCACCTGGTCAACCGCTTTCGTCAGCGGCAGGAAATACCTGTACCTGCTGCTGGGCGTGTTGGCGATCTTATTCAATATCAGCCTGCGATTAGCACAACCCCTGAACGGCATACTTACCATTGTGTTGGTGGTGGTTGCCATCAGTGTGCTCGTGTTCGGGATGAAGGGATTGCTGCATGACAAGTTCAAAGGGTTGGGGAAAAGTTTTCAGGGGGAAAACGTGCTGTGCGATGTTCCTTCGCGCAATAATGAAAAAGACGCCCCACTGATCTATTTCACCGCGCATTATGACAGCATCAGCTCCAACCATCCCAAATTGAATACTATCTCCATGATGGCACTGCTGCTGGGATTCATACTGAGTGTGTTGCTCACACTCACTTCTGTGATTCTCAACCTGAGCGACTATGCCAATGCAGCCTGGAACGGGCAACCTACCATTCACGTCATCAATCTGACGCTGCTGATCTTCAGTGCAGTAGTAGTCAGTCTGTCAATTTTCTCCCAGTTCATCGAACGCACCAACAGCAGCCCCGGTGCGTGTGACAACGGCAGCGGTTCTGCCATTTTGCTGAGTCTGGCAGCACATTTCCAGCAACAGCCCCCGGCGCACACACGGCTCAAGTTCATCTGGTGCGGTGCCGAGGAATGGGGACTCTATGGTTCGAAGGGGTACGTGAAAGCGCATCAAGAAGAGATCGCTGCCGGGTGCGAGCGCAGTTGTGTGATCAATGTGGACATGGTCGGGTCGGAGCTGGCTTACCTGCAGAAATCCGGGTTCATCTTCCAGAAACCGCTGAACAAACAATTGAACGTCCTGATCGCACAATGTGCCGAAGAGGCAGATATTGCGGCACGCCCTTTCAACTCCGTCATAGGGGGCAACAGCGATCATGCTTCTTTCCAAAAGGAGAAGGTGGAAGTGTGCTTCTTCCTGTCGAACAAGGATACCAAGATCATCCACAGCCCGCAGGATACGATCGAGAAGGTCAAGCCAGAGAAGATGGCGGATGCGGTGGAGTTGATCAAGCGGATGGTAACAAAACTGGACAAGCAATTTCTTTAGAGAATGATGGTGGGGATCTGGAAATCATCCAGCCTAAGATCTGGCGGCAATGGAATGCCGCCCTACGGCTGTTTGACAAAATTGGCAGTTGTGACTTGCTGGTTGGGGAGATTTAGATGGAGAGAGATGTTTCGCGTGCGCTCAACATGACGTTGGGACGGGGAAAAGGTTGTGGTTTGGGCAGATGTGTAATGGAACGGTGGGTTGGGAACCCACCCTTGCTGAAAGATCCTTCCCTCCGGTACTAGGATGACGTTGGGAGGAGAATTAGGGTTAGTAGAAATGGTTTTTGTTGACGCGAACGGGGTGAGAAAGAAGTTTGATCATCTATCAGGTTTTGGTATGAGGTTAGGATTAAGTTAACGGCTCTGGCTTAGTCTACTGATAGATGGTGCTCTGAAAGATCTTTCGCATACGTTAAGAATGGCATTTATTTCGGTGATAATTTATTCCTTACAATCCCTGTTTAAAATTTTATTCATTTTTTTCACGTCATCCTGAGGAAACAAAGTGACCGGAGGATCTGTTCAAAAACAGGTCAGTACATTAATAAATCGCAAGGAACTTTTCTTATTCATTAGTTTGACTATGGTATTTATTGATCCTCAAACCAATCTTGTGCAAGGTCAATCCATTGTGGATTGATTGAATGAATCAATCAATCCACAATGCAATTTTCTTTCTTCTTACCCACCCTTTTATCTGCTTTTCACGTTGAATGGCAAAATATACAATCACAGAACTCTTCAAAACAGATCAGTCTGTGAATTTTATGGCGTTTGGTAAATCCCGGAAGAAGTTCGTGCTTGTGTTCATAAATATGTCTTTCAAGGTTATTCGTTACTCCCACATACAAGGTATTAGGAAGATTGGTCATGATATAAACACAATATTTCTTCATGAAAACTTCCACCACTCCAATAATTCTATATTGAAATCTTTCTTTCGGAAAAACATATTATGTTAAATGAAATTGGGCTTTTCATAGATTGAACTCTGCGATAGGTGTTGAATAACAACAAGAAATGGAAAGATTCTTCAGTCGTTCTACTCCTTCAGAATGACGAAAAAGTAAGTGATTATTTTTCAACGCTGAAAAAATAACGTATTTTTCAGATAAGAACATCATCAAAATGAATCACTCATAAATTTAACAAATCATGCTAAAATAGACGCGTTTGACTAAAACCTATTCTTCTTACGGTAAAGATTTTCGCATCGTCAGACATCCTTCCGATGTCTGAATTGTCATACCATCATCTCGAATACAGCCCCCGGTACCAACCACCGCAATCACTGCCCCACATGTTTATGGTCCAGACATCTCGATCTTAACGTTCCCGGCGACAGAAGATCAAGCTGTGGTGCACGCATGCAGCCGATCGGACTGGCGTTCAAAAAGCAGAGAGCAAAACGATATTCAACCCAGCCTAATGGTGAATTGATGATCGTGCACCTGTGTTTGAGTTGCGGAAAGATCGCCGCCAACCGTATCGCCGGAGACGATAATTCCTATGCCATCTTGAAGGTATTCGATCATTCGCTGTCACTGGAAGAAGACATCAAGATAAAAATAGCAGACCTAGCCATCCGTTTATTGTTACCGGAGGATAAAGAGCAAATGTTGACAAGTTTGTTCGGAAAAGCGTATTCACAATTCATCACATAGAGAAATTGCATAAAAGGAGAGCGGCTTTCCTGCTGCTCTCCTCCACATCGAGAAATAATTTTTCTTTATTTCTTTCCTTTCGACGTTACAAAACAAAGCAAAGCTGCCACACTGCTGAACAACAGACCAAAGAGCGCCACGAACAGGCTCTGCAAAACGCACAGGAAGGCAAAATACATGCTGGCGAACTCCGGCAGGGTCCAGGTGATGAGCA
>JAAZNC010000108.1 GCA_012798455.1 Chloroflexota bacterium
AGCGTCACAATTCCTGAAGATTTGATTGCCGATAAACCAGGCAATCTCTATTATGTTATCGATCGTTATGATGATGAACGGCGCGTACAAAGCTGTGATTACGTCACGTCGTATGATCGGCGCACATTGGAACGCTGGCAGGATTATTCGGTGGTCAGCGTAATTGATGTACGTACCGGGAAAACAATATACGAGAAAACATTCTACGGATCTGCCCCTGAATCGTGTCCCTCAACATATTGGTTTGGTGGTATGACCGAGTATCTCTATGGTGATTCAGTAGATGATGAAAAGATTAATACCTGGTTGGATGGAGTACTGTGATGATAAAGAATTCAATTTTGAAGAAGGTTTCTCTGGTAATTCTGCTTATAACAATGGCTGGCTGTATTCCAATGAGCGAGGCGGCTGTTGATAAGAAAGCAGCATCTGTTGCAGAAAAGACAATTGCACAAAAAGAAAGAGAAAAAGAAAAATTAGCGGAAGAAAGAAGTAAAAAGAAAACGAAGGATTATAAACTGGCAGATGAGCAGATCCTTCATCTTAACGGCAGGGATTTCTATTCTCTTGATCCGAATTATGGATATCCCAGTTCGTTCAATTTGCTGAATATGATATTTCCGGGACTGACCCGCTATGATGCGGAATCAGGAGATTTTCTTCCAGGTCTTGCTGAAAGTTGGGAATACTCGGAAGATATGACGACCTGGACCTTTACACTGTATGACGATATCGCCTGGGTCTCGTATAATGACGAAACAAAAGCGGTCGAACAGGTGTTGGGAGAGGATGGAGAGCCTGCTTATGTGACATCCTTCGATGTTAAAACCCGTATTCTCAATATTCTGAGTTTTTATAACTATGCCAGCAATTCCTATATTTTAAGATCGATTGTTGGGAGCGAAGAATATTATGATTATGGAGATGAAAGTGTTTTGGGGATAGAAACACCTTCTGATACGGAACTCATCATTCATCTGAATGAACCTGATTCGGGTTTGCTTGCCTATACAGAATTGACTGCGTTTTCTGCGTATCCTTCATGGTTTGGCACCGATGGATTTGGTGAATTCGTATTCTATGGTCCTTACATTCCAACTACTTCTTTTGAAGTTGCTGAAGAAGTAAACTCGATTACGATAGTCAAAAATCCGTTTTGGATGGGAACCGGGGGTTTAAACGAACCCTACCTGGATGAAATTGTCTTTGATCTATCGGATGATACAAATGTTCTTGAAGCATTCAGGGAAAACAAGCTGGATGCGGTACAGCTGACTGATGAAGAATATCAGCTCGCATTAGAAGATGCTAATCTTTCACAGTATCTGATGGATGCAAATAACAATTTTGGGTACTATCTATTTTTCTATAATACCGATGTTGAGCCTTTCAATGATCTGGAGGTACGGGCAGACATAGCAATGATGGTTGATAGGGATGCTCTGCTCAGTACTTTACCGGAGCTAAATGGTATATCTCTCACAAGCATAATTCCTGATTTCATGAGAGAAGAGTCTTTCAGCGGCGCGCTTACTGGTTCTGTAGATAGCACTATGGTAGAGAAATACGGTCTGCCGGACTTTGATTTTATATGTTTCGAAAGTGATACCTGCACCTCGATCTATGAGGTTCTTAATGCGCAGATCGTGGATCAAAGCGGTTGGTATTTTCAATTATGGGGAAAAACATACTCATCTCTCTTTGATGAAATGGAAGAGGGCGTCATGTATAATCCGGGAGTACTCCTGATGGCATTTTCCATTGATTCCAATGATCAAATGAGCTTATGGGATAATCTTATCGATTCCATCGCTTTTGTTGATCAGCAAAACAATAGATGGGTTAATGAAGAATTTGAATACCTGTACGAACAGGCAAAACTAGAACCGGATAAAGAAAAACGCGCTGGATTGTTTAACCAGATGGAGGAGATACTGATTAATGGGGATGTTATGGTGATCCCTCTATTTTGGGGTCAGGAACACTGGCTGGTGCGTTTTGATGTAGGGGCAGATATCCAACCGCTATATCAACAGCTTGAAAACTGGGCGCGCATCATTCCATAGGAAAGCTGTAAACAAACAGAAGCCAGAGGTTGAATAATAATTTACCTCTGGCTCTTTTATTTCCCTTATCGTGAGAAGGGAAAAAACCTTCTACTTGAAGCGTTGATCCGAACGACGATTCTTGACGTTTTGGGCGCTATCTTTAAGCCATCCAATTCTAACTTCTTCAACGCTGTCAAAATCAGGGATGTAAGGCTTGATATCCAATAGTGGAGTTCCATCCAGAATATCGACATTCTCAATATTGAGAATATTCTCTTCTATTGAGATCAATTTGACGATTGAGATTCCGATTGGGTTAGGGCGTTTGGGCGCCCGGGTAGCAAATAAACCGTGCGGCTTGGTATCTAGAAATGGAGTGGGTTGTAATGATATACCCTGTATTTTATGAAAATGATAGATCAGATAAATGTGCGAAAATCCGTCCAGATCAAGAAGAGCGGATTGATATTGAGGATGCAATTCAATCGATCCCTTAATTCCCAATGCGCCGCCGGGCTGAATGGGCATATTCTCCAGCGTTTTAAATGGACTGTGAATGAAACCTATTGGGCTGAATTTTACGTATGTATTCATGGAACTGCTCCCTGCAGGATTGATATCACGATCATTATACAGAATAGCGGTCCCGTTTGTGAGTGCCTATATAAAGTAAAACAATATATTGACAAAAGTAATATAATGCAACTGTACTATTGATAAAATTCATATAATTATTGATATTATCAAAATAAATGTTAATAATAATAATAATAATAATTGGAGATTTTCATGGCAAATATTATAGAAAATAAAAATTGGAAGAAGAATTTCTTCCCTTTTTGGACAACCCAGATGCTTTCTTTGCTTGGGAGTTCACTGGTGCAGTTTTCTCTGGTGTGGTGGTTGACAAAAGAAACCGGATCAGCCACTGTGCTGTCGCTGGCGACAATGTTTGCAGTGATCCCTGAAATTATCATCCAACCTTTTGCAGGTGCGATCACCGATCGAATCAATAGAAAAACAGCGATCATCATTTCTGATGCTTCGATTGCTCTGGCAACCTTGATCCTGGGAGCCTTTTTCTATTTTGGAAAGGTTCAGGTCTGGTACATCTATGTGATCATGATCGTTCGCAGCATTGGTGGAGCGTTCCATTACCCGGCGGAACAGGCTTCCGTATCCCTGATGGTGCCCAAAGATCAATTAGCAAGGATTGCCGGATTGAATCAAGCGGCAAAGGGTGTGATCAATATTGTTGCAGCTCCTCTGGGTGCCCTGGTGATGGACTTGATTGGAGTTGAGGGCTCTTTGATGATCGATGTGGTCACTGCCATGCTTGCAATTGGGATCATTATCTTTATATTCATTCCACGGCAGAAGGTTCTTGAGAAAAAAGATGGTTCCTGGTTTTACGTGGTCATGCATGACATGAAAGAAGGCTTTCACTATCTTATCGGTTGGAAAGGGATCATGGTGCTCACTGTGATGGCGCTCATTTTCAAACTTGCGCTTTCTCCGGCTTTTTCATTGATCCCGCTGCTGGTAAGTGCGCATTTCAATGGTGACGCAGCTATGTACAGTATGGTAGAAGTGGCAACCGGTATTGGTATTATTATTGGCGGGGCATTGCTGGGAATATGGGGCGGTTTCAAGAAAAAGATCTACACCATAACAATGGGAGGTCTCGGAGTTGGTCTGGGAATGATCGTTCTGGGGATGATCCCATCCAATGGTTTTTACTACAGCCTTCCGACCTTATTTGTGATCGGTTTTATGATCCCTATGGTGGATGGTTCACTGATGGCGATCATGCAGGAAAAGATCGACAACGAATATCAGGGCAGGGTTTTTACAATATTCGGCAGCCTGCTTTACCTCTCTACTCCGGTTGGGTTGGCGGTTGCCGGACCGGTATCGGATTCACTGGGAATTCAGTTCTGGTTTGTTCTGGCAGGCATACTGGTTGTTCTCTCGATCATCGCCGGTCTGTTCTTCAAATCATGGCGGAATATCGAAAGTGATTCGGTCATCAATCCCAATAAAATAAAAGGAGTGGTTCCGGATGAAGAGAACCGTGTAGAATAATCCTTATAATAAAAAGTAAGGATAGGTAGCACGGTTTGAACAAGAAACACTTGATCGTGATCGGTGGCGGTCCTGCCGGTTTGCTGGCGGCTGGTACAGCAGCTCAAAAAGGTTGCTCTGTTTTGCTCCTTGAAAAAATGGAGCAGCCCGGGCAGAAACTGCGCATCACCGGGAAGGGGCGCTGTAACCTCACCAATCAAACCGATCTGCGTACCTTCATTTCTCATTTTGGTAAGAATGGATCGTTCTTATATCAAGCCTTCTCGCGCTTTTTTGTTCAGGATCTGCTCGAGTTCATGAATGGATTGGGAGTGGATACCATTGTTGAGCGGGGCGGGAGGATTTTCCCTGCCAGTGAAAATGCGCATGAGGTTGCAGATGTCCTGATCGATTGGGCGAAAAAGCAGGGAGTAGAAATCCGAACACACGCTGCTGTACAGGGAATTCTGGTACAGGATGGAGCGGTAAAGGGAGTTGCTCTGAAAAACGGGCAGGAAATATCTGCGGATGCGGTCATCCTGGCTGTGGGCGGGGCTTCTTACCCGGCGACCGGTTCGAGTGGAGATGGATACCTTATGGCGGAAAAAGTGGGGCATACCATTATCCCCATCCGCCCTGCGCTGGTTCCGCTGACAACAAAGGGAAAATTGGCTGTGCGTATGCAGGGTTTGAGTTTAAAGAATGTACGTGCGACCATCCTTGTGAACGGGAAAAAAGGAACAAGCGAGTTCGGAGAAATGCTGTTCACCCATTTTGGTTTGAGCGGACCGATCATCCTTACATTAAGCGGGCAGGTGGTTGATG
The DNA here is from genome assembly GCA_012798455.1 of Chloroflexota bacterium. GTDB lineage: Bacteria > Chloroflexota > Anaerolineae > Anaerolineales > Anaerolineaceae > UBA4781. Next base: position 4,938 of record JAAZNC010000108.1, read on the forward strand.
AATTGCGCATAGGCAATAAGGTGGAAATATCCATTGATTTGAAGCCTGCCCTGGATGAACAGAAGCTGGACAATCGGCTGCTGCGGGAGCTGGATGCGCATGGAAAGCAGTATTTCGGAAATATGCTGAAAACGTTATTGCCGCAGAAAATGATCTCTGTTTGTGCAGAGCAGGTGGAGATCGATGAAGAGAAACTCTGCAATCAGATCACCGCTGCGGAACGCAGCACCCTGCTGCACTGGCTGAAGGATTTCCGGTTTTTGATCAGGGGAAGCTTACCGCTGGAAACTGCCATCATCACTGCCGGTGGGGTGGACCTGGCGGAAGTGGATGCGCGAACCATGCAGTCGAAATTGGTCAAAGGATTATTCTTTGCCGGTGAGGTGTTGGACTTGAATGCAGATACGGGGGGATACAACCTGCAGGAAGCTTTTTCAACTGGCTGGCTGGCGGGGGATGCAGCCTCTGAATAAAAATTCCAAACTGGGGATTAGAATCTTAGGCTTTTTGTTTTTTACCGAAAAATGACCAGAATACCAGGACAAATAGAAAGACAAAAGAAGAGCCAACACAGATCCATTTCATTAAAGTGAAGAAGGGTGCCAGCATACTTACAAAAGAAAGATAATCGGGATAGCTGGAAAAAACCAGTGACGTGCAGATATTTTCCAGCAGATCGAAAAGCGTGGCAAACAGGGGCAGAATATTGCCTGTTCGGAGTTCACTATCTTCTTTAAGAACCTGCTTTTCAAACCAGCTGATGCTGACGATCAGGAAAAAAGTATAGATGATTGGAAAGGCAAGGTCGAAGGTCCAGCGTGCATGAATATAAGCTGCACGCCCTTCTGTGCCGTAGGTTTCAGCCATTTGATAGAGGTCAGCCGGCGTATAGAATAAAAAGGTGTCCGGAGAACCTGCTCCGGCAGAGTGGATTTCGGCAATGGCGTTTTGCCCTGGCAGGAAGAACATCGAAAATGCGAGAAAAAGAACAGCTCCAAGGATCGTAAGTTTTTTTGAACTAAAGGTTAAAAGTTTTTTAGATAGATTTAAGAACATAAGATTTAAACCTAATTATAAAATAAAAACCTTTATTCAAATTGACCTGGTTAATCTGTTTAAATGTATATCGAGAATCTTTTTGGGAAATTAGCTGTATGGGTATAATTATGAATGGTATTTCATTGAAGCTAAAAGGTTGGATAGAGATTTCATTATGAAAAAAAGTTCACAAAAACAAGTGTTATGGATATATCCTGTATCATTAATTCTATCTTTCTTGGTTTTATATGATCGATCGCCTTCTATATTACGACAACTTTATATCCAGATGCGTTATGGTTTTTCTCTTTCCGTAGTTTTAATTTCTGTTTTAAGTTTTCTGATTCTTTGTATTAAAAAAGATCATCTCAAAGATCTACTGCTTTTTACAGCGATCCTTCTATTCTTTAGTATGTCTTTGGCAGGCGTATGGGCAGGCGGCAAGTCAGAGCCAACCATGATCAGCGGATTGATCCCGATCGTTGATGGTGAAAATTATTATACCGATGCATTACGCTGGTTGAATGGTGGTCCTTTTTCTGCATATTCTGCAAAACGTCCAATTTTTACTGCTTTCCTTACTGTGCTGGCAAAAGTATTCGGTCAAAGTATTCAGATAATGCAGACTTTACTCATGTTCTTAATGGCAGTGGCTTGCTTTTTTGCGATCAAGGAAATTTCTAAAAAACTAAATCCCTTTGGAACTGCACTTTTCCTGCTCCTCGTTTTCTTTTATGCAAGGCAGTATATTGGATGCTTCCTTACTGAAACCATTGGCTTAATTCTTGGATTGTCAGGATTTGCATTGTTGATTGCATCAAAAGATGATATGGATAGCTGGCATTTTTACCTATCCATCTTTCTTATTACCCTTGCTCTTGTTGCAAGAGCTGGGACATTCTTTCTCCTTCCTCTTTTATTAATATGGATTTATAAGATACAGATGAAGGACAGGAATCGCTGTAAAAAGGTATTCCTGGCATTTTCCTGTATGCTTGCAGCATTCTTACTTAATGAATTAATGATCCGACATTTTGGAAATAGTGAAAATATACCTTTCTCAAATTTCGCGTATATACTCTATGGATTGGCACGAGGGGGATCAGGATGGTCACAAATTATGACGGATCACCCGGAAATATTTATTCTTGACGAGAATCAAGTAGTAAAAGAAATATGGTCCCTTACGCAGCAGTTAATCCGGCGGAACCCACAAAACTTCATCTCCGGAATATTTAAACAGTATATCTATTTAGTTGATTTCTCTTATCAAACCAAAAGTGTCTTTTCATTCATGAATTCAGAAACACCTCTGATCTTTATAACTATGCAGAGCCTTTTGTACCTGGCTAGTTTAATAGGTTTCTTTTCTCTTTATAGAAGAGAAAAGAATTTTGCGTTATTGATACTATTCTCAATGGTAGGGATATTAATTTCTGTACCTTTTGTACCGGTTCAAGACACTCTGTATATGCGTGCTTATGCTGCGACCATTCCATTTATTATTTTTATTCCTTGCCTTGGTGTTGATTTCATTACAAAAAAAATTGCTTCACCGATACCATTTGTAGAGAAAGAGAAAACGAATTATTTTTATGTTTTTATTGAATTGATATTAATAATTACTTTTATAATTCCTTTTTTCATTCATGGGAAGAAAATATCTTCAACTACAAAAGAGCTTGATTGTGAAGATAATCAGGAAAGCATTATTTTTTCAATGAATAAGAATTCTTCAATTCGAGTGCATCCGGAATCGGAGTTTTTCTTGGATAGGGCTCCTGATTTTCATTGGAGTCGCTTTTATCAAAATTTAAGAACTTATTCCTTTTCAGACTTTGTGGATCCTATATCTGAATTTGACCCACCCTTTGAATTAAGAGTTGGAATAAACTTATTAAATGATGAAGATATTTATGTCCTTTTCCCTGGAGGGGATTTCATAGAAGAATCTGGTATCTATGAGTTGTGTGCCGTAAAACAGCAATATTCTGAATCACCATGGATGAGAGAGTTAGCGAAGTTATATTTTGTACAGGATTATCAAATTTTAGAAAAACATTAAATAATTACTCTTGTAGTAAATATATTGTTGTACCTCTTTTTACGGGTTTGATCGTTTTTACTGCTACCAGATCCCCTTTGGCTCCCTGTTGAATGGGCTCATTTTCGATCTGGATCGAGGTGATCTCTTGCTGAAAGTCACTGCCGTGTCCAAGAAAGTGAACCGAATCGCCAACTTTCATGACCGAACAAAGATCGATGACTGCTACGGAGATGCGATCGTAAAAATGAACAACTTCCCCTGCTTTTTTCCCGTTCATGGTCTTTCTCCTGTGTCTGTTTATTAATTATAATTTCAAAATTACTGATTTGAAGATATAATATTGAACACATGTCCTATAAAATGTTTCATTGAAATAGGTTAAGATAGACATGCTACTTCATTTTTTCAAAGGATACTATGAGTGCAATTGAGGTTTCTAATTTACAGCGTGATTTTCAAACGACCATCGGGGTATTCAAACGGAAAAAGAAAACCGTAAAAGCAGTACAGGGTATTTCATTTGACATCGCGGATGGAGAATTGTTTGGTCTTTTAGGTCCAAATGGAGCGGGGAAGACTACCTCGGTGAAAATGCTCACCACCTTATTGATCCCCACCGGAGGAACCGCTCGAATTCTTGGATTGGATATCATCAAAGATGCTGACCAGGTGCGCCCGCGCATCGGATTCATCTTTGGCGGTGAGCGCGGCTTATATTGGCGCTTGAATGCAACCGATAACCTGCGCTATTTTGCCAGCCTATATTACATCGATCCGGCAGTGTCAAAGAAACGCATCCCATACTTATTAGAGATGGTTGGGCTGAAAGATCGTGCCGATGAGAAGGTGGAAGGATACTCGCGTGGAATGCGCCAGCGGCTGCATATCGCGCGGGCGCTGCTGCATGATCCGGAAGTGTTGTTCCTGGATGAACCGACCATGGGATTGGACCCGGTGGGTGCGCGGGAACTGCGCCAAACCGTGCGCAATCTGCAAAGCGAAAAGAAGACTATTTTACTGACCACACATTATATGTTCGAAGCTGATGCGCTTTGCCAGCGTGTGGCAGTGATCAATAAAGGCGAAATTGTTGCCATGGATACCCCCGCGAAGATCAAAGATACGGTGAATGATCTTTCTGTGGTCGAGATCGAGGTTTTTGGTATTCCTCCGGAAACCTTTGAAAAGATAAAAACTCTGTCGGTCGTTGAAAGTGCCAGCGTGGAGGATCGCGACCAGCGTCAGCTTTTACTGGTCCATACCTCAAAAAGTGCAGAAGCCATTCCTTTGCTCATTGCCGAACTGCAAGGTTTGAAAATGGGCAAGGTGACTGCGCGCGAACCAACCCTGGAAGATGCTTATGTGCGTCTGGTAGGAGGAGAGTGATGAGTTTACTGAAAAGTGTAAAACAAAATCTCCGTGTCATTTTCATGGCATTTGAAATTGAGTTTCGTCAATCCTTTACCGATGCCTTTGTCTTGTTCGGCATCATCGTACAGCCGATGATCGTAGCGTTCATGGCGCTCTGGATGTTGAAGGACCAGGTTGCCGATTATGCGATCTTTGTGGTCGTGGGGAGCGGAATGACCGGGTTGTGGACCACTCTGCTTTTTCAGGGCGGCAACAGCATCACCGGTGAACGCTGGACGGGAACCCTGGAATCGTTGAGCTGTGCCCCGGCGCCCCTGCGGGCAGTGGTTTCAGGAAAGCTGCTGGCAAGTATTTCTCAATCCCTGCTTTCGATCGCTTTTTGCTATACCTTTATTTCTTTGATAATGGGCTTACCGGTCAGCATTGCCAAACCGTGGCTATTTGCCGGTTCGATCCTTCTCACCGTGGTGGCTTTCATCGCTTTTGGTCTTATCATCGGATCGTTGTTCATCTTGAACCCGGATGTGCAGCGTTTCCAAAACGGGCTGGAATTCGTGGTTTACATTTTTTCGGGCTTCTTGTTCCCCATCGCCCTCTTGCCTATGTGGACCACTCCATTCAGCTATATTCTCACCCCCTACTGGGCAGCCCGCGCTCTGCATGCAGCCTCCAGTGGGTCAGGCAGCAACGGCGAGATCTATTTCTGCTGGGCGATGCTGATCGCGTTCAGCGTGGTGTATGCTATTGTTTCCAAGTTTCTTTTCAAATCTATCCTGCGTAAAGCCCGGGAAGATGCAACTCTGAATATGCAGTAATTATGGAAAAAATAAAATTAAACATCAAGATTTTTTTTGAAGGTGCCTATTTATCGTATGTAGGGTTGTTCCGCTGGCTGCGTCCCACCACATATCTGGCGACGCTTGTTTTTTCTCCCCTGACCCAGATGCTGTTTTTCGTGTTGATCGGCACGTATGCCCAGGGTACCGATAAAGCTTATTTCTATGTGATCGGGAATGCGTTGATGAATGCCGCCATGAGCGGGATCTATGGAGTCACCATGAGTATTGGTGGCGATCGCTGGGACGGTACGCTACCCTATCTCTTTGGCGCACCTGCCAACCGCATGACTATTTTTCTGGGAAGAGCATTCATGCATATCCTGAACGGCATGATCGGTGTACTGGTTGGGTTGATGTGGGGCTGGCTGCTTTTCCACATGGATTTTTCTGCCACCAATCCCTGGGCGCTGCTGCTCACTATTCTCGTGACCACATTCAGCACGGCAGGCTTGGGATTATTGATGGGCTGCATTGGCTTGATCACCAGAAATGTTATGTTCGTGAATAATACGGTTTATTTTGTGCTGCTGGTTTTCTCCGGAGCCAATCTTGAGTTATCGACTCTGCCGAAATGGATGCAGGTTGTCTCCAATTATCTTCCATTGACTCGCGGCATCGCTTCAGCCCGCCTGATCATTGCTGGGCATGGTCTGGCAGATGTGTCGCGGTTGCTGGTGGAAGAATTCGGGATCGGTCTATTTTTCGCACTATTAGGATATACTTTATTTCGCTGGTTTGAAGTTACAGCAAAAAAGCGCGGGACGTTGGAAGTATTCTAAGGTGAGAAATGCAAAAACCGGTTTATCTGGACTATAACGCAACTACTCCGATTGCCCCTCAAGTTGCGGAAGCGATGCGTCCTTTTATCTATGAGGACTTTGGCAATCCATCCAGTAGCCATGCTTATGGCGGTGCTGCAAAAAAGGCGGTGGAAAAAGCACGGCGGCAGGTGGCAGAAATGCTGGGCTGCCAGCCGGATGAAATTATCTTTACCAGCGGGGGTTCTGAATCCAATAATCTGGCGATCAAGGGCGCTGCCTTTGCCAATCGGGAGAAGGGTAATCACATCATCACTTCAGCCGTGGAGCACCCGGCGGTGCTGGAGGTGGTGGAATATCTGCAGAAGCAGGGTTTCCGCATCACCATTGTTCCGGTGGACAAATACGGCTGGGTCGATCCGCAGGATGTGGAAAAAGCTATTACACCCGATACCATTCTGATCACCATTATGCATGCCAATAATGAGGTTGGTACGATTGAACCGATCAAAGAGATTTCGGATATCGCACATGCCCATCAAATTCTCATACATACCGATGCGGCTCAATCCGTGGGAAAGATCCCGGTCAATGTAAATGATCTGGGGATTGACCTGCTCTCCATTGCCGGGCATAAATTATATGCTCCCAAGGGGATTGGCGCATTGTATATCAAGCGGGGTGTGCGGCTCGAAAAGATTATCCACGGTGCAGAGCATGAAATGAACAAGCGCGCCGGCACTGAGAACGTGATCGAAATTGCTGCCCTGGGGCAGGCGTGTGAACTGATCAAGAAGAATCTTCCACAGTATCAATCTCATATGCAAGCCATGCGCTCCCGGCTGGAAGAGGGACTGCGGGACGCATTTCCGAATCTGAAATTCAACGGGCATCCCGAGCAGCATCTTCCAAATACCACCAATGTAAGTTTTCGTGGATTGGAAGCCAATACCATCCTCTCGGAACTCGATCAGGTAGCCGCTTCCGCAGGGGCTGCCTGCCATGCCGACCAGGTGGATGTTTCTCCCGTCATTGCCGCCATGGGTATTCCCGTGGAATTTGCCATGGGGACTATTCGTCTTTCGGTAGGGCGCAACACCACCGAAGAAGAGATCGACTTTACGCTGGATGAAATGAAACGCGTCATCGGGAACCTGCAAACGCAGGAACAGCCGGCAGCAGTATCTGCTTCAGGTGCGGAGATCAAACTGACCCATTACACGCATGGGCTGGGCTGCGCCTGTAAACTGCGTCCGCAGCTGCTGGAAGAGGTGCTGGCAGATATCAAGCCTCCCACGGATGAACGAATTTTAGTGGGCACGGAAACCGGTGATGATGCAGCTGTTTACCTGATCAATGCGGATACCGCTGTTGTGCAAACGGTGGATTTCTTCACCCCTATCGTGGATGACCCCTATTTGTTTGGCGCCATTTCAGCTGCCAATTCCTTGAGTGATATCTATGCCATGGGTGCTACTCCATTGTTTGCCCTGAACATTGTAGGCTTTCCCAGCAACCGCCTGCCTATCGAAGTTCTGCGTGAGATACTGCATGGAGCACAGGATAAAGCCACGGAAGCAGGTATCTCTATAATTGGTGGACATACGGTGGATGACACCGAGCCGAAATACGGTATGGCGGTCACCGGCATGGTTCATCCCGATAAGTTGATCACGAATGCGAAAGCGCAAGCAGGCGATTTTCTGATCTTGACCAAACCGATCGGCACGGGCATTTTAACCACTTCCTTGAAGCAGGGATTGTTGGATGAAATACAGGCGAAACGGCTGGTCGACACCATGGCGATGTTAAATCGGAAAGCCGGCGCAGCCATGCAGCAGTTCCATGCGCATGCCTGCACCGATGTGACCGGTTTTGGCTTGCTGGGGCATTTGCTGGGCATGATGAAGGCAGCCGATCTGACCGCAGTGCTGGATTTTAACTCTGTTCCGGTTCTGGAGGATGTGTATGATCTGGCAGCCGCAGGCATTATTCCGGGCGGCAGTCGTAATAATTATGCCTATACAAAGCCATTTGTGGAATATGCAGAAAGATTGACGGAAATTCAGCAGATCATCCTAAACGATGCGCAGACCTCCGGTGGGCTTTTGATCGCTCTGGGAGCGGATCAGGTTAGACCGATGACAGCCTTTTTACAGAAAGAAGGCGTTCCCGCAGTAGAGATCGGGTCATTGGTCGAAAAGAAAGATAGCAATTACATCCGGGTGAATGAATAACTATCTTTCCTTGTAGCGGTCATTCCTGCTTTTCTTTTCCCTCATTTTCCAATGCCTGCAGATAGGTTTCCGGATCGGATATTGGCTCTGGGTATTTCATTTTCAAAGATTTCAGTGTATCCACGATCACCGAACCAACACACAAGTTGCGATACCAGTTGCGGTTGGCTGGAATGGCATACCAGGGCGCCCAGGGGGTGCTGGTTTTATTCAATACATCCTGGTAGGCTGCCTGATAGGAGTCCCACAGCTTGCGCTCTTCCAGATCGCCGGGATTGAATTTCCACTGCTTCTTGGGGTCGGTGAGGCGCTCAATAAAGCGCTGTTTTTGTTCTTCCAGATCGATGTGCAGGTAGAATTTCAAGATGGTGGTGCCTTCTTCCGCCAGCATCTTTTCAAAGGCGTTGATCTGTTCGTAGCGTTTTTTCCAGACTTCTTTCGATACCAGTTCGTGCACCCGCACCACCAACACATCTTCGTAATGGGAACGATTGAAGAACACGATTTCCCCTTTGGCAGGCACTTTAGGATGCACCCGCCATAAATAATCATGCGCCAGTTCGATGGGGGTGGGGACCTTGAAATTGGCGAGCTTCACGCCCTGTGGATTTACTTTCTCCAGCAAAGAACGGGTGGTACCGTCTTTTCCTCCGGTATCCATGGCTTGCAGAATAATGAGTACTTTCTGCTTCTGCTCTGCATACAGCACTTCTTGCAGTTCAGCCAGTTCTTTTTGCAGTCCCGCAAATGTTTTTCGAGCGTCTTTCTTTTTCCCTTCCCAATTCCCCAGATCGTTGGCATCCAATTTCTTTAGTTTGATTGGTTTTTCGGGATCAACTTTGTAACACTGCATGTTTTCTCCTTATGATTCCAATTCCTGCAAGATCCTGTCCAGCATTTCCTTATCATCCGGGAAGAATCCAGCTGCAGGCAGCCGCTGCAATGCTTCTGACCAATCTTTGTTCATTTTAAAAACAGAGTTAAAAATAGGCAGGGCTTCCTGCAGATGCCCGTTAGCTGCCATGGTCACCGCCTGCCAGAAAGGCAGTTCATCGATATTGGGCGCTAAACTGGCACCCAGGCTGTATTCTTTCATCGCTTCGGGCATAGCGTCTTTTACAAGGAAATCATCGCCCTTGTTCATGTGCTCATAAGCGCGCTGAATGTGAAGGAGTCTTTCCAGTTCCACCAACGGTTCTGGGTGGTCATCAACACGCAGGTCAAGTAGGATGTGTTCGTAGGGTTCTTCGTTGCGTATGCCGTCAGCCACGAGCATGGCGGCGCTTTGTTTGCCGCGGATATCACCGCCTTCACTTTGAGCCGCTTGCAGGGCTGCCAGCATACGTTCTGCCAGATCGCCCTGCGTTTTCTGAAATGCTTCTGCCATCGCTCCCCACACCGTATCATTCTTCATCATATTCGCCTGTACGGAAAAACCGCTGCCTGCTACATGCCCGGCTTTGGCGATACAGCGTGTTCCGGTGTGGACTGCCACATTACCGTGGGCGTCTACCATAGCAACTTGCCGATTTTCTCTCCCTTCATCTTCTGCCAGTAGAATATGCAGTGCTTCCTGTGCGTTTTTTCCTTCACGCATCAGCTTCAATCCCTGCGGACCGTAGCTGACTTTTACCGATGATTGGGTGGCAACAGCCCCGACCCCTGCTTCAACCCAGGGGCAGAGCGAGCCAACGTTAAACCAATGGGATTGCACGGCTGCGCCGAATTGTCCGCTCTTTTCATCTCTGGCAACGATGGAATAGGTATGTAAGATCGTTTCCATTTTTTTCTCCTTAAAGCTTACTTTTCCCACAGGGCATAGATTGCCCGTGATAGATATTTTTTGCTGCTGGTCTCCTGCTGCACCAGCTCGCCGGCAGTGATAATTCCTCCATGAGCATGAAGTCTCTCCTGTGTGGCACGCAGCAGGGTGAGGGCAGAGGCTTTCACTGCATAAGCTGTCAGCAGCAAGAACGAAGCCTGCGGACTGAGAATTTCCTCACAGGCTTGCAGCAGACTGGGTAGATATTTATAAAATTCCCACACCTCGCCGTTGGGACCCCGCCCGAATTTGGGTGGATCCAGCACAATGGCATCATAGGCTTTCTGCCGGTGCGCCTCGCGTTTTACAAATTTCAGAGCATCATCCACGATCCAGCGGATGGTTTTTTCCTGTAAGCCGGAAATCTCTTGATTGGTTTTTGCCCAGATCACTGCTTTTTTAGAAGCATCCACATGCGTAACCTGCGCTCCCGCTTCGGCTGCAAAGAGGGTCGCCATACCGGTATATCCGAACAGATTGAGCACTTTCATGGAGTGCTTGTTGTTACGGATATGGTCGCGCAGCCACT
>JAAZNC010000109.1 GCA_012798455.1 Chloroflexota bacterium
AAAAAGAATCCATCCACTGGCGGATCTGCGGTTGTGTGGAAAGATACAGTAAGACACCAGCTATTACCAGCGCGATCACGATCATTTCAAATAACAAGATGAACATCATGCCATAACTGGAGGAGATGCTCAATGCCGCGGAGCGTTTTCTTGCAGAAAGCGGGATTAGTTTTCTTTTTCCAAATTCGATGAACCAGCTGATAGGTATCCAGATCATAAAGGGTGTCAGATAAGGAAGCAGAGGGGTGAAAAATTGTTGGAGGAATGTAAACTGATTGATCAAAAGAAATATTCCCCAGATCAACAACGCAATACTGGCGAATAGAAATGAATGAGAAAGTTCAATTGCCTGCGCATCGGGGGCAGCTGGTTTTCTGAAAGTTTGAATAACAGAATTGATGTGAAAAAAGGACAGTAATGACCATAATGTGGCAAAGGAGAGTAGAAAAGTAGTATCTTGGTCTGTTAAACCAAGGAATGACCTAAAGATACTGCCGCCAGCAAAAAAACCGGCGGCAGCAATGGTTGTGAATAGAAAAGCGAAGAGGCTGAGAATGAACTGGGTGATCTTCAGCCAGTCTTTTTTATTGTTTTCAGACACAATTATTTTTCAATGATAGTGATGCTGTTGATACTATCGTAGAATGGATCGGCTGGGTCCAATGAATAATCACGAGTCTCCAGTGCGTTAAGCACATCCATTCCATCGATAACTTTTCCAAAAACTGTCAGATCTCCCGAAAAATCGGTTACTGCAGTCTTGGTCAGCATGAATACACCGGAGTTGTAACCCGTGCCCAGGCGGTTGAAAGAAACCAACAATCCACCTTCATCCAAAGTCTGTCCTGAAGTGAGTTCATTGTAGAACACAAACCCTGGACCACCGTACAGGGTATTGGATGGATCCCCGCCGAGGGCATATTCATCGGTGGATACAAAGAATTCATTGTTGTCATACCAGCCCTGATCTACCAGATATTTGAAATAAGCAACGGTATAGGGTGCAGTATCCTCATATAGATCGACCACGATATCGCCTTTGTCAGTGGAAATGACAGCCTGCAGGTCTTTAGTGAAATTGATATCGACGGTGGGGCACGCACCAAGTTTTTTATCGGCGATGTTCAAAACATTGACCATGGTAGCCAGGGTGTAAATACTGCGGTCTTGGTAAGGGCTGTATTGGCGATTATTGACGTATAGGGTAGGTGTTCCGGTGATACCGAGTTCATCAACCTGCGAGCGGTTGAAGGTGATCTTGTTAAGCAAATTTTCAGCATTCATGTCAGTGCTGAATTGATCCGCGTCCATGCCTAATGCGGTGGCTTGGTCACCCAACCAGGTGCGGAATTCATCTTCGCTGTAGTAATACCAGGTAGCCTGATTCGCGAATAAGATATCTTTCATTTCTCCGAATTTACCCTGATTATTGGCAGCCTCGGCAGCCTGAGCGGCGATGTCGGAAACACCCCCGGTGGTAACATAGCGGAAGACGATACGCACATCCTGCGGATAAAGCTGCTGCAGGGTCTCTAAGACAGGTTCGAGGTTAGCACAGTGCGAGCAGGTGAAATTGCTATAGACAATGATAGTATATTTTGCATCGGGTGAGCCGTAAGTCAGGTCAGCATCGGTGACGGGAGGAACATTTTCATCTACCGCCGAAAGCAGCACATCATCAATCAGGTCGAAAAGCTGGCAGGGTTCATCTGCCGTGGTAAAAGGTGCCGCCGTAGCTTCGGTGGTGGCAGACCCTATGGCAGTATCGTCGGTCGCCTGTGTTGCATCACTATCAGAACTGTTAGAAGAACAGGCAGTTACAAAAAGCAGTGCAATCATAAGGAAGGCAGTTAAATATTTTTGCATGGTTTTTCCTTTCCGAAATAAGAGTATTTTACTCCAAATAATCCGATAACAAATCACGTAATTCCGATTGTACCACCTCAATGGGCTGATCAGCGGAAATGATACGCCAGCGCTGTGGTTCTTGGGAAGCCATTTCCAGATAACCTTCCCGTACCCGTTTATGCAATGCAAGCTGATAAGCATCCATGCGGTTCCATTCACCCCCACCTTTTTTTCTTCTATTCAATCCCAATTGCGGGTCCAGATCGAGCAAAATAGTGAGATCGGGTTTTAGTCTATCAGTGGCGAAATCAAGCAGGATGCGCAGGGTTTGCAAGTCATTGCCATGCCCGTAGCCCTGGTATGCCAGGGTGGAATCGGCGTAACGGTCGAGAATGACGATGTACCCTTCTTTCAATTTTGGTTTGATAACCTCTTCCACG
>JAAZNC010000110.1 GCA_012798455.1 Chloroflexota bacterium
CTTTGGAGGGATCGCTCAGCCAGGATTCATCCGGCAGCAGCAGGTAGTGTTGGCTGCTGGAAAGCGGGATGCTTTTTTCTTCCGGTGTGGCAGATCCATTGTGTCTGATAAGTTTCGCCGCGCCGGTGGGCTTGAAGAGAGCGGTGATGGTCTCGCGATCCAGATCGAGCAAGAAGTTGCATTGAATGACCTCGGGGGGCAGTGCTTCCAGGGTATTCTCCTTCTCCTGACTGCCATAGGCTTCGGGGTAGAGCATCTGCAGGATATCCTGCAGAACTGCGGCTTGATGGCTGGGGGCGAGATGTGTGGTGGATGTGCCGTATTCTTCATCGCACCCGGCTTGCAACAACATGATAGGCAGAGCATGCTCCAGAACTGCCTGGCAATTGGTCTTGTACCAGTCAAAGATGCGAAAGCCAAGCTGATCCTGACTGTCCGCCGGGGTGAAGTAGGGGATGGTGGCTGGCCAGCACTCAGGACCGCCGGCACCCCAGTTGAGAGGATGCCCGCAGGTCCAGGCATATGCGCTGAGAGTAAGCCCGGCCAGCAGTGTCTGTTTGCCCTTATCGAACATGGTTTGCAGTGCCAATCGCAGGAAAGCGGTATCCCAGTAATCCCCACCGGGCTGCAAGGGCGGAAAGACCGGTTGGATGTTCTTTTCCAGACAATGTTCGGCAAGCAAAATGAATTTTTCGAGGAAGAAATCCACCAGGTTGGGCTTCACCCAGATCTCCGGCTTCCAGAAAGCTTGCTGGTTGGGGCGATCAAAGAGGATCAAGCGGCTGACGTGCAACCCGGACAGGTTGTCGATGAAATCCTGATGAGCCAACAGATCAAAATCTTCACGCAGACCCATTTTCAAGAATACATCCACTGCGACACCTTTCTCCACCAGGGCACGGATAGCATTGACCGGCAAAGCCTGCAGGTCGAGTACTTCAACCAGCACATGCGAACTGGTAGTAGCCTGGGCGAAGGGGATGAAGTTCTCTATGAAAGAAGGATCGGATTGAAGCTGTTCGGCAAGGATATGAAAACCATGCCGGGATGTGATTTGAAGTGTTTTGGATGTTTTATGTTCCATAATTTTGCGCTTTCTACCCAATAAGTAGCAAGTTGCATGCCAAATTGGAGCAGCGGTGTCTGCTATAATCAGTTGCATGATCCTGGTAACCGGCGCATCCGGTTTTGTCGGCAGCGCTTTGATCGCATATCTTTCCCAACAGGGGCTACCCGTGCGGGCGCTGTTGCGTCCATCGCGCTATTCACCGCGGTTGCCACGCAATATACCGGTGGAAGTAGCGGTCAGCAGTCTGGCAGATGAACGCGGCATCCGCGCTGCGTTGCGGGATGTGAATTGCATTTTTCATCTTGCCAGTTCGGAAAAGGAAGGGCAACAGGTCGATCTGGAAGCGGTGGATGTGCGTGGTTTGGAAAATCTACTGGAAGCAGCAGAACAGGTGGGTGTAGAGCGAATTTTATTTCTCAGCCATATCGGTGCAGACCGCACTTCCGGGTTCCCGGCGTTTCGTGCCAAGGCTATGGCGGAGAAATTGATCCAGAGCAGCAAAGCGAAAGCGACCATTTTCCGCACCTCAGTGATCTTCGGACGGGAGGATGGATTTGTGTCTTATTTCGCGCGTGGATTGGCTGCCAGCAAGCTGCTGTACACCATCCCGGGCAGTGATGATATCCTGATGCAGCCGCTTTGGATCCACGATCTGGTCAATTGTCTTTATCTGGCTTATGAGGATGATGACTATGCAGGCAGGACCATGCAATTGGGGGGTGGTGAATATTTCACCTTCCGCGAGATCCTGGAAATGATTATGACGCGCATAGGCAGGCATCGTTATCTGGTCCCGATCGCTCCGGCAGCGTTGCGAACGCGCAATCTGTGGCTGGGAGAATCTCCCAAGGGCACCATGCTCTCCACTTACTGGATCGATTATCTGGCGGCTGATCGCACCTGTTCATTGGATTCTCTGCCACAGCAGTTCAATATCCTGCCGGGACGCTTCAGTGAGAAACTGAGCCACATTCTGCCGGCTAAGAAGAAACGCAAGTGATCTGCCACACGAGATGCTGGTAGGGGGCAAGC
>JAAZNC010000111.1 GCA_012798455.1 Chloroflexota bacterium
GATCACTACCAGATGATGTTTTTCGGCAATATCCATAATGGCTTCCATATCCGCGCACTGACCATAGAGATGAACTGGGATGATGGCACGGGTGCGGGAAGTGATGGCTTTTTCGATCTGCAATGGATCGATATTGTACGTTAAGGGATCAATATCCACAAAGACTGGTTTTGCCCCGACATACAGAATACAGTTCGCCGTGGCAATAAAAGAAAATGGAGTGGTGATAACCTCATCGCCGGCAGCGATGCCATGGGCTAGCAGAGCAATATGCAGTGCTGTCGTACCGGATGACACTGCAATGGCATGCTCCACCCCGCAGTATTCCGCAAATGCCTCTTCCAGAGCTTTTACGCGCGGCCCCTGCGCCAGAATGCCTGAATCCAGCACTGCCAGAACCGCTTTTTTCTCTTCCTGTCCAATGATGGGTTTCGCGATCGGTATAATTGTCATTATCTATTCCATTTCCTTTATAAAATAGTGTTCATTACAGAGCGGACACTGGTAATTAATTTTATTATCGGTATCAGCAGTAGAGGGCAATTTCACCAGCTTTGCACCACATTTACATACAAATCCCTGCAGTCTGGCAGGATTGCCATAGACCAGGCCCTGTACGGGAACATCTCTGGTCACCACACTACCAGCTCCCACCATTGCCCAGGCACCAATGTCAATTCCACAACGAATAGTTGAATTCGCACCCAAGGAAGCACCTTCACCAATATGAATGGGAGACACGAGCCAATCATCCGCCAATTTAGGAGAACCATCTTTATTCACCGCACGTGGCAACAGATCATTAGTAAAACAAACATGCGGCCCTATGAAGACACCATTATCGATGGTAACACCATGGTAAACAGAAACATAATTTTGAACCTTGACATTATCTCCAACAACCACATCGCTGTCTACAAAGACCCCTTTACCCAAAATACAATTCTCCCCCAACCTCGCTCCCGAGCGGATCTGGCAGTTATGCCAGATTCTGGTGCCGGAACCGATCTTGGCACCGTTTTCAACTAAGGCACTATCGTGAACATAATAATCCTTATTATTTTCCATATATATTCATCCATTCAAGTGTTTTTGTTACAATCTTCTCCGCCGCATGAAAATCTCCGAAAATGGGAGCCCTGGCAGCGGTCGGTTGAAAATTTTGATAGGCAGAGTATATTTTCTCTCTATCCCTTCCGACCAAAATATTCCATCCGTTTTGAACCGTTTCTACCCATTCAGTTTCTTCTCGTAGGGTAATACAAGGAGTGCCCATCAAATAAGCTTCTTTCTGTATCCCACCAGAATCAGTTAACACGCATCGAGCATTCTTCTCCAACACTAACATTTCCAGATATCCCACCGGAGGAATGATTTGAATTTGACCGGGTAAAATTAGGGCAAACTTTTCGATCATTTCCTTTGTACGGGGATGTGCAGGGAATATTATCCGATGATTAAATTGGTCAAATGCGGAGAGTATTGCTTCAAGGTGTTCCCTTGAGTCTACATTCGCAGGACGATGTAAGGTTAACAAACAGAACTCTTTTGAATCAATTTGGTATTTTTCAAGAGTCATTTCTTCTGGCAAGGCATGATCACGGTAATAGATCAGCGCATCAGCCATCACATCCCCATTAACATAAGCCCATTTCCCGATGTTTTCCTGCTTTAGATTAGTCAAAGCTTGGGGTGTGGGACAAAATAGAAAATCAGACACATGATCTGTAAGCACACGGTTAATTTCCTCTGGCATCTTTCGATTAAAAGAACGCAGCCCTGCTTCCACATGCACCAAAGCAGGCTTCATTTTGGCAACCAC
>JAAZNC010000112.1 GCA_012798455.1 Chloroflexota bacterium
GATCACTACCAGATGATGTTTTTCGGCAATATCCATAATGGCTTCCATATCCGCGCACTGACCATAGAGATGAACTGGGATGATGGCACGGGTGCGGGAAGTGATGGCTTTTTCGATCTGCAATGGATCGATATTGTACGTCAAGGGATCAATATCCACAAAGACTGGTTTTGCCCCGACATACAGAATACAGTTCGCAGTGGCAATAAAAGAAAATGGAGTGGTGATAACCTCATCGCCAGCAGCGACGCCGTGTACTAGCAGAGCAATATGCAGTGCGGTGGTGCCGGATGACACTGCAATGGCATGCTCCACCCCGCAGTATTCCGCAAATGCCTCTTCCAGAGCTTTTACGCGCGGTCCCTGTGCCAGAATGCCTGAATCTAGCACTTCCAGCATTGCACTCTTCTCTTCCGGTCCAATGATGGGTTTCGCGATCGGTATAGTTGTCATTATCTACTCCATTTCCTTTATAAAATATTTTTCATGACAATGCGGACACTGATAATTGATTCCATTGGTGTCAGAGGTCAAATTCACCAGCTTTGAACCACATTTACACACAAACCCCTGTAATTTAGCAGGATTGCCAAAGACCAACCCCTGTACTGGAACATCTCTGGTCACCACACTACCGGCGCCCACCATTGCCCAGGCACCAATATCAATTCCACAGCGAATGGTTGAATTTGCGCCCAGGGAAGCCCCTTCACCAACATGAATGGGTGTCACAATCCAATCATCCGCCAGTTTGGGAGAACCATCCTTGTTCACTGCTCGCGGCAACAGGTCGTTGGTGAAGCAAACATGCGGGCCCACAAAGACACCATTGTCAATGTAAACACCGTGATAAACAGAAACATAGTTTTGAATCTTGACATTATCTCCAATAACCACATTGCTATCCACAAAGACCCCTTTTCCTAATATACAATTTCTGCCAAGTTTTGCTCCGGGACGAATCTGACAATTATGCCAGATCTTGGTACCGGAACCGATCTGGGCACCGTTTTCGACCAGAGCACTATCGTGAACATAAAAATCTTTATTGCTTTCCATATGTTTCCATCCAAGCTAATGTTTTTGTAACAATCTTCTCAGCAGCATGGTAATCGCCAAAAATGGATCTCCTAGCAGAGGTCGGGTGAAAACTTTGATAAGCAGCATAGATCTTTTCTCCATCCGCCCCAACCAGCACGTTCCACCCGGATTGAACCGTTTCAACCCATTCGGTTTCTTCCCGTAGAGTGATGCAGGGAGTTCCCATCAGATAAGCTTCTTTTTGAATACCTCCCGAATCAGTCAGAACACAGCGAGCATTCTTCTCCAACGCCAACATCTCCAAGTACCCCACGGGAGGAATAACTTGAATTTGGTGGGGTAAAACCAGGTTAAACTGCGCGATCATTTCCCTGGTGCGCGGGTGCATTGGGAATATTATTTTATGGTCGAATTTAGCAAATGTGGAGAAGATTGCCGTAAGATTTTCTTTGGAATCCACGTTAGTTGGACGGTGTAAGGTTAACAAACAAAACCCTTGAGGGTTGATCTGGTATTTTTCAAGAACTTCTTCTAATAAGACATGATCACGGTAATAGACCAGGGCATCAGCCATCACATCACCATTAACATAAGCCCATTTTCCAATGTTTTCCCGCTTCAGGTTGGTCAATGCTTGGGGAGTGGGGCAAAATAGAAAATCGGATACATGGTCGGTTACCAGACGATTAATTTCTTCCGGCATACTGCGATTGAAGGAACGCAATCCGGCTTCCACATGCACTAAAATGGGTTTCATCTTTGTAGTCACCAAAGCACCAGCCAGAGTACTATTGGTATCCCCATAGACAAAAACGCAATCCGGTTCATATTGAAGGATGGCTTTTTCGATGCCGACCATCATTTGAGAAGTTTGTATGGCATGTGAAGCGCTGCCGATGGCTAAGTTGATATCCGGTTGTGGGAGATCTAATTTTTCAATAAAGATATCCGAAAGATTCCTATCGTAATGTTGCCCGGTATGTATGAATATTTGGTCACTTTTCCCCTGCCAGGCTCTGGCAACCATCGCAACTTTGATGAATTGCGGGCGTGTTCCAAAAATATGAATAAGGCGCATTATATCTTCTCTCTGATTTCGTTTTTATGCCCTCACCTGTACAATTATAAACAATGATGCTTTCAATTTACCATACAATTTATTTAAAAGTAATATATCAAGTTATTTTGGATCTAAGTATTATTCATGAAATATCTTGTTTTAAAGATAAGAATTTCTTAATAAATTTACTTGTTAAGCAACAGAAAAATGTTAAGAATAAAGAAAACCAAATACTCACAAATTATTGATTTTATTTTCTTCCCATTTCGTGCATTTCTATTGGTTGAGGAAAGTAAATATGGATTAACTTCGTTACGCGATGAAAGGTTTCGGTATGTACAAGAACATGTTGAAGGAAAATGTCTAGATATTGGATGTGGAAAAGAGAATATATTTATTTGTTAATCAATTTCTAAATAGTAATGGGATAGGTCTAGATTTATTTCCATATGAAGGATTGACAAAAGAAAATCTAGTCGATAATTTTTATGAATTACCATTTCCCGATAATAGTTTTAGAACAATTACTTTCATAGCAAATTTTAATCATATTCCCGAGAATCTTAGGAGTAAAGAGATTAATGAATCTTTTCGATTGATTGAACCTGGAGGGAGAATCATTGTCACAATGGGGAATCCTATTGCTGAACTGCTTGCACATTCGAATGTCTGGATTCAGGATAAATTATTTGGTACACATTTGGATATGGATTCGGACAGAGGAATGGTTGAGGGCGAAAGTTATTTTGTTCTAGATAAAGAGATTATAACATGCCTCACTAAGGCTGGATTCAAAAATCTTCAACGTTACTATTTCCCTACTCAATGGTGGTTAAACCATTTATGGATTGGCATCAAAGAATAGTAAAAAGGATTTATACAATATTTTATTGAGTAATAAGCTTACAGATTGAACCAATTGATTTGTAATTGTCGAAAGATGTTAGGAAAGAAGTTTTGTCTTACAAATAGAAGAAAAATCTCTAGTACGCCTTCATTGAGCATTTCTCTATGTAAAGATATCGTTTAACCCCACACCTCTTACCGAAGAAGAGGATTATTTAATAGCATGGTGCTATATTCAATGTCGTTTATCAGTTAATCACTGTAGTACATCCATGAGAAATCTCTGTTTTACAGCCTCTTTTTCTTAATATCAATTAGGTTGTAAATCAATTACCGTTCCATTCTTCTGTCCCGTATTTGATATCCTTTAATATTTTTATCCCATGATCCCTTTCAACCTATTACAAACAAAAGTACTTCCAACTTTGCTATACAATTTAATTTAAAATGAAGCTTTTGTGTCTCTGACCAATAGTACTACTATATAATGTATATAGCAGGGAGGGCACAAATAATGCTTATTCTATTCACCGGTCATCCTATTCTCTCGCCCATCACTCACTGATACAATAAGGGCAAGCATGGCATTATTTTCACCAATCTCACAGATCAAGATCCTCGTTCCTCAGAGAAGGAAAGAACTGCTTTCGCGCCCCCGCCTGCTCGGTCTGCTGGATGATCTGCTTGACTTTAGATTGATCATCATTGCCGCCCCGGCAGGCTATGGCAAAACCTCCTTGATGATCGATTATGCCACCTCCTACGATTGGCCGATTGCCTGGCTGGCGCTCGACCCGCTCGATCAGAACCCCACCCGTTTTCTAACCTATTTCATCGCTGCCATCCAGCAGTGTTTTCCGGAATTCGGAGCGCAATCGATGGCGGCCATGCGGGCATCCAACGACGACGAATTGAATCTCGATTACCTGACGACCACCATCACCAATGACATCTTTGAAAATATCACTGAGCACTTCATCTTGGTGCTGGATGATTATCATCTGATCAACCAGGGTAAGGAGATCGACGACTTTCTGAGCAGTTTTCTGCAAAAGGTCAGCGAAAATTGCCATCTGGTGGTAACCTCGCGCACCCTGCTGACCCTGCCCGATCTGCCGCTGCTGGTGGCGCGTTCACAAGTAGGCGGGTTGAGCCTGGAAGAACTGGTCTTCCAACCGGAAGAGATCAAAAAACTGTTCGAAAAGAACAACGGAGTGGAGATCAGCCTCAGCGATGCCGAGCTTTACGCCAAGCAGAGTGAAGGTTGGATCACCGGTTTGCTGCTGACGGCGCAGATGGGCAACCAAGGCATTGGTGATCCATCCAAGGTAACACGCGCCTCAGGGATCGGGCTATATGAGTACCTGGCACAACAGGTGCTCGACCAGCAAGCGCCGGTGATCCAAGATTTCTTGCTGCAAACTGCGCTGTTGGAAGAATTCGATGCCGATATGTGTTCCCAGATCATCGGAAGGGCACTGGATGTTGACATGAACTGGCAAGCGCTGATGGAAGAGAGCATCTTCAACAACCTCTTCGTGGTGCGGGTGGGAGACAGCGGCTTGTGGCTGCGCTATCACCACCTGTTCCGTGACTTTTTGCAACACCGCATGGAGACGCTGAAACCCAAAGAAAGCCGTGCCATTTTAAAGAATCTGGCGATTTTTTACGCCGGTAAACAAGACTGGGATCATGTTTTCGCGATCTATTCTAAATTGGGTGATAGCGAAGCCATCATCAGCCTGCTGCAGCAAAACGGATCATCTTTCATCGCCAAGGGAAAGATCAGGCATTTGGAAGGCTGGTTTGCAAGTATCCCTGAAGCAAAGATCAACAGCGACCCACAACTGCTGTCACTAAAAGCCAGCATCGAGGTCAACAAAGGCAATCTGCCGCAGGGTCTTGATCTGCTGAACACCGTCATCAGATTACAGCAGCGCGATAAAAGCAACGCTCTTCATCTGGCAGAGAACCTGGTGCGGCGTTCCACCACCCTGCGTATGGCAGGAAAATACCATGATTCCTTACAAGATGCCGAACAAGCGCTGGTTCTGCTAAAGGGCATGCGCAAGAAGACCCCGGTCAAGGCAGAAGCGATGCGCGCCATCGGTATCAATCACTACCAGCAGGGGCAACTGGAAGAAGCGCTCAGATGGATGCGGAGATCACTGCAACTCTACCAGGAATTGGATTCACGCGAAGACAGCGCACGCATTCAAGTTGAACTGGGTGCGATCGAAGAAACGATCGGTGACTTTGACGAAGCCGAAAAGATCTACAACCAATCTCTTGAGCTGTGGAAAGAGATCGGCGATTCCATCTGGCAATCTACCCTCTACAATAATCTGGGTGTGCTGCAACATGCCAGGGGCGATTACGAAAACAGTTTTGTCAATCTTGAAAAAGCCATGGGGTTCGCCCAATTGAGTGGAAACCGGCGTATGGAAGGATATTCGCTGGCAAGCATCGGCGACCTGTATAAAGACCTGGAAGCTTATGCAGAAGCCATGGATGCCTATGCCGAAGCGATGGAGATCGCTCAGAGTATCGAAGATCAATATCTGGTGCTGTATCTGCGCCTGGCTGAAACCCGCATCCGCATCTTGCAAAAGCAGATGAAACAAGCCACCGCCCTGCTAGATCTGGCATTCAACCACGCGCGTAATTCCGGCTCACAGCTGGAAACGGAACAATGCAAGATCGAAAAAGCGATCCTGGCTTATTCTTACGGAGACCTGAGCACCGCTGAACATCTTTTCAACGAGCTGCGTGATTTTTTCCAAAGTTCCGGACAACCCGACAGCCAGGCGACCATCACGCTTTACCGGGCGGTCATTTTCGCCAAGCAGAAGAAGCTCAACGAAGCGGCTGAACTATTCCATGGAATAGTTCAAAAATTGAACGACCCCGCTTCCCATTCACACATCTCAAGCATTTGTTTTGATGTGCGCAATGATCTCAAAGCGTTTTCGGGTAGCACCATTATCGGGAAATATGTGGATGCCATCATTGAACATAACAATGCTTATCTGAAGAAGATCCAGAACGTGCGGCGTAAGATCCGCAAGCATGCATCAGTGGTGCCATTCGCAGCACCCAAATTGGTGATCCGCGGTTTTGGAAAGACAGAGGTCTATCTCAATAAAAAGCTGATCAGCAACGCCGATTGGATGACGCAAACCTCACGTGATCTCTTTTTCCTGTTCTTATCCAATCCGGAGGGGATGACCAAGGAAGAGGTGGGGCTCATCTTCTGGCCTGATTCGTCGCCAGAGGAATTGAAACGCAGATTCAAGAACGCCATCTACCGCATGCGCCGGGCGATCGGTTCCAATGCTGTCGTTTTCAATGATAATTATTACCGCTTCAACAACACGCTTGATTTCGAATATGATGTGTTGTCATTTGAGCAAAACATCGTCCAGGCGGAAAACGAAACGAATTTTTCCAAAAGGATCAAGTTGTATGAAGCTGCTGTTGAATTATATAAAGGACCGTTCCTGGCGGATGTGGATGCCACCTGGTTTGCCGTGGAACGCCAGCGCTATTTGGAGATGTATCTAACCACCCTGCAAATTCTCTTGAAAGCCTATACAAGCCAGGGCAACAAGGAAAAAGCGTTGGAGATCAGCAAAGCCATCATCCATCACGAACCTTCTAATGAAGAAGCTTACCGCAACGCCATGCGCATCTATCACGAGCTCGGGAACACGGCAGGGATCATCCGTATTTACGAACAATGTAAGCAGCAGTTATCCAAGGAATACGGTTTAGAACCGTCTGACGAAACCAAACTGTTTTTCCAAACGCTATTACAATCCCGCTCTTAAGACCTAACAATATCTCGATTTGTCATACAAATATGACATTCATCAGGTTAGATGGTTGACATTTGTCTTGTAATGTGGGATAATCGCGCCAATTAATTACAAGCTTCCTTTAATAGCTCCCCAAAATAACCGGTCGCCTTGAAGGGAATTGTTTTTAAATCTAGAAATCATCGTTCAAATTTAACATAAAAGGAGGTGGTGCACCACGAACGAAAAAGAACCTGGCCTAGATGATATTAGTGAGAATAAAAATGCCTATTGGAGGAGAATAATGTCTAAACGATTTTTTGTAATTTCAACGTTGACCATCGCTATGGTTCTCTTCGCAGCCTGCGGTGGCGCAGCACCTGCCGAAGAGCCAGCCCAAGCCGATGAAGCCGAAGCAGCAGAAAGTGTAGCTGCGGATGAATGGGGAAACATTGTAGTTCCAGCCGGAGAAAAAGTGGTATTGGGTCTTTCTTCAGCCCTATCTGCTGGCTACGCCGCATACGGTCAAGACATGCTCAATGGTGCCACCGTGGCTGTTCAGACCTTTGGTGATCTGAATGGTTGGGAGGTATCTGTTGAAGGTGGTGATGACCAGTGCGAAGGTGCCCCTGGCGTAACCGTTGCCGAGCAATTTTCTGCTAATCCTTATCTGTTAGGCGTGGTTGGTCCGATGTGCTCCGGCACCGTGGTACCTGCCATGGATGTATACGGTGAAAATCATGTAATGATGATCACCCCATCTTCAACTGCCGTAGCAGTAACCGCAGCCGGCTACGAAAACATTTTCCGTATCGTCGCCAATGACGATCTGCAAGCGCAAGTCGCCGTAGATTATCTGTTCAACGAACTTGGCATAACCACTCTTGGTATCGTTCATGATCAAAGCATTTATGGTGAGGGTATTGCCCAGGCAGTTCAATCGAAATTTGAAGCTGTCGGCGGAACCGTGACCGGTTTCGAGGGCATCACCCGCGGCGACACCGATTTCTCGGCAGTCGTTTCGACCATGCTGGCAGGCAACCCTGCAGCAATCTACTGGGGAGGTATGGATGCTGAAGGGGCTTTGCTGGTGAATCAGCTGCGTGCTGCCGGTTTCGAAGGCGTGTACTTCGGACCTGATGGCATCAAATCTATTCCTTCTTTCGTAGAAGCTTCTGGTGGCGCTGCTGAAGGCGCTTACATGACCTTCGGTGCAGTCGGTGGTGCAACCGGCTACGATGAATTCTTAGCCACATTCACCAGCCAGTTTGGCGACCCCGTTGCTTACGGTCCCGGTTCATACGATGCAGCCATGATCATGCTGAACGCAGCCAAAGCAGTTTCTTATGTTGACGATGACGGCAATCTGGTCATCCCCAAGAAAGCCCTGGCTGACATGGTTCGCGCAACGCCCTATGATGGTATTACCGGTCATCTTGAATTCGATGAAAACGGCGACCTGAAAGTCGTCTCCATCACGGTATTCCAAGCACAAGGCAGTGAGCTAGTTCCCGTAAAAGTCTACGACTTCGGAGGATAATACCTTAAGGGGGGAGCAATCCCCCCTTTCTCATCTCTTTTTCGGAGGGTACTTTATGCAAAAACTCATTGAACAACTTATCAACGGTATGACGGTCGGCAGTTTCTACGCACTCATCGCCCTGGGCTATACCATGGTTTACGGTGTGCTCTCCATGATCAATTTCGCCCATGGCGATATCTTTATGGTCGGCGCTTATTTTGGTTGTTTTACCATCACGCAATTATCTGCTAGCGGGTTTACCCAAGCCCACCCCATTTTAGCTATCATTTTTACTTTTCTCGCCGGAGCGTTAGGATCTGCGTTAACTGGTATTACGGTTGAAAGATTGGCATATCGTCCTCTAAGAAAAGCCAGCCGCCTGGCAACCCTGATCAGTGCCATCGGCACCTCCATCTTCCTGCAGGAATTCGTGCGCTTGATCCCCAAATTCGGTTCCTCGATCGCTTCCATTCACTTTGGGGAAAAGAATCTCTTCCCTGAAAGCTGGAGCACTGCCATCACCAATGTTACCAAGACCTTTGGCGGTGCCATGGTAAAAACTTACCCGGGTGTATTGGGTACCGCCGGGATCAAATTGGGCGAGATCGCCATCTCCTACAGCCGTATTCTCATCCTGGCGATCGCAATTGTCTTCATGGTGCTGCTATATTTGCTGGTGCGCCTCACCAAGATCGGAAAAGCCATGCGCGCCGTATCTGAGGACAAGGATACCGCGTCTTTGATGGGTATCAACGTGAACCGCATCATTTCTAACACATTCTTCATCGGTTCGGCACTGGCTGGCATTGCCGGTGTGATGATGGGGTTGTTCTATCTGCAAATTCGCCCTACCATGGGCTTCACTCCCGGTATCAAAGCATTCACGGCAGCGGTGGTGGGCGGGATCGGGAACATCCCGGGGGCTATGCTGGGTGGATATATTCTCGGTCTGGCTGAAGTGATCAGTATTCAATTCTTACCTGCTGTATATAAAGACATTGTGGCGTTCACCATCTTGATCGTGATGTTGATCTTCAAACCCACTGGCATTTTGGGGGGCAGCGGCGGAAAGAATAAACTATAGGTCAGGTGCAATCATGAAAGAATTCGCTTCTAAATTATTCAATAAACTTGACCAGCGCATCATCCGCTACGTTCTTCCCTCTCTGATCTCGATCGTCATCTTGTCGATCCCGCTGATCAATTCACCTCAGAAGAATCTATGGGTGCGCATCATCGGGTATGCGGGGCTATACATTATCCTGGGATTGGGCTTGCTGGTGCATGTAGGGCTAGCGGGTATGTTCGACTTGGGTTTTGCAGCATTCTACGCCATCGGTGCTTACACCTACGCCTTTCTGGCATCTCCCCATTTCAATATTCACCTGCCCTTCTTACTGGTGCTGGTGCTGGCAGGGTCGTTTGCAGCCATCGTGGGATTGTTGATCTGTATCCCGGTGCTAAAACTGCGCGGTGATTATCTGGGTATCGTGACCCTTGGGTTTGGTGAGATTGTGCGGATGCTATTGATGAACCTGACCAACATCACCAATGGTTCACAGGGTATTTTCAAACTCGATAAACCATCCATTTTGGTGATGACCTTTACCAGCGGTACTTTTTTCTACTATTTCATTTTCATTCTGGTCGCACTGTTATTGTTCTTGCTCAACCGGGTGATCAATTCTCGCACCGGACGGGCATGGTTAGCCATGCGCGAGGATGAGGATGTAGCCCAGATGTCAGGCATCAACACATCCAAATACAAATTGCTGGCATTCGCGCTGGGAGCTTTCATCGGAGGAATGGGGGGCGCCATTTTTGCGTCATGGCAGGGGTCCATCTTCCCCGATAACTTCAACATGAATGTATCCATCAATATTCTATGTGTCATCATTCTGGGTGGATTGGGCAATCAATTCGGCGTGATCTTGGGCGCCATGGCACTCATCGCGCTACCCGACATCTTACGTGGTTTTTCCGATTACCGTATGATCATCTTCGGTCTGCTGCTGATCATCATGATGATCTTACAGCCGCAAGGTTTTCTACCGCGCAAAGCTCCGGAACTGGAAAATAAGGTATTGAAACAGGGAAAGAAAAAGAAAGAGGTGCAATCATGAATATCATTTCTTCGAGCAATGTTACCAAACGCTTTGGAGGCTTGGAAGCGATCCGCAATCTGGATGTCGAGATCTCCGAAGCATCCATCACCAGCGTGATCGGTCCGAACGGCGCTGGCAAGACAACCTTCTTTAACTGCATCACAGGGTATTACAAACCAGAATTTGGTAACATTTTATTTCTGGAAAAAGAGATCACCGGTCTGCCGCCGCATCGCATCGCCGAAGAAGGTATTTCACGCACTTACCAAAACATCCGTTTATTCAATAGCTTAACCGTAATTGAAAATATTTTGGCTGGCGAACATACCAAACTGCACTGCTCTTTCGCTGACTCTCTGATCGCTTCAAAACGTTATCGAATGGAAGAAACCGAGTCAATAAAAAGGGCTAAAGAAATTCTTTCTTTTGTAGGGTTGAGCGGCTGCGGTGATCAGTTAGCCTGCAATCTGGCTTATGGTGCACAACGCCGTTTGGAGATTGCACGGGCAATCGCCAACAGCCCCAAAGTATTGTTACTTGATGAACCCACAGCTGGTATGAACCCATCTGAAACGGTGGAAATGATCAAATTGATCCGTCGTCTGCGCGATAAATTGAACATCACCATCATTCTGATCGAACACGACATCAAACTGGTCATGGAGATCAGTGAAAAAATCATCGTTCTGGATTTCGGTTCAAAAATTGCGGAAGGAAAACCACTGGAGATCCAAAACGATCCAACTGTGATCGAAGCTTATCTTGGAAAGAAAAACTCGCTATACCAATAAAACGAAAGGTTGGTCTGGATGGCGTTACTGCAAGTAAACAATATACAAACATACTATGGAAATATCTGTGCTCTGAAAGGGGTCACGTTCGAGGTCAATCAGGGCGAGATCGTCTCATTGATCGGATCCAACGGAGCAGGGAAAACCACCACGCTCAAATCGATCACCGGTTTGCTTCATCCGCAAGAAGGAACCATCACGTTTGATGGAGTAGATATCACCTGCGAAGAACCGCACAAGATTGTGGAGAAGGGGATAGCGATGGTGCCGGAAGGCAGACATGTTTTTGCCAAACTGACAACGCTCGAGAACCTTGAAATGGGCGCTTTCTCCCGCAAGGACAAAGAATACATTCAACATGATATTGAGCAGGTCTTCATCCTTTTTCCCCGATTAAAGGAACGTGCCAAGCAATCAGCCGGCACGTTATCAGGCGGCGAACAGCAAATGTTGGCAATCGCGCGTGCGTTGATGGCAAAACCAAAATTGCTGCTGCTGGATGAACCATCCATGGGATTGGCACCCTTGCTGCTGGAAAGCATTTTCGAGAATGTAAAAGAGATCAACGCGCAGGGAACCACCGTGCTGTTGGTCGAGCAAAACACCAAGCTGGCACTTGCCATCGCCGATCGCGGATATGTGCTGCAAACCGGTGTGGTCAATCTGAGCGGGACATCTGAGGAACTGCGCAACAGCGAAATGGTACAAAAAACCTATCTTGGGATTGCATAATAATATACACCACAATAGAAAAAACCGCTCGGTTGATCAACCGAGCGGTTTATATTTTAATGCTTATCAAAGCAGATTCACCCTGCCGTAGGGATACGGCATATCCAGATGGGAAATATCATTAAAAGCAGCCAACACCGGAATCTTCTTATAGAAATCAATGATGGTAAGGGAAGTGTTGAGCGCGTTGAAATTCATACGCTGTTGAATGCCACTGCCAAAATGCACCGCCATGAAACCCTTGATCA
>JAAZNC010000113.1 GCA_012798455.1 Chloroflexota bacterium
AGGAGAGATAATGACCAAAAAACTTTCGTTTCTTTTTTCTATCTTGATCATCGCTTCCGTAGCGCTGGCAAGCTGCGCCCAAGCAGCTCCCGCTGAAGAAGCTGTGGTCGAAGAACCTGCTGCTGAGGAACCCGTAGCAGAGGAACCTGTAATGAAATTCTGTCAGGTTACCGACACCGGTGGTATCGATGATAAATCATTCAACGCTACTGCTTGGGCGGGTATGGAAGCCGCCGCAACAGACTTTGGTGTTGAAATAAAATATCTCGAATCACAACAACAATCTGACTACGAAGTCAACCTGAATGCCTTTATCGAAGAAGGTTGTGACCTGATCATCTCGGTTGGTTTCTTACTTGCTGATGCAACAGCCGCTGCCGCGACTGCCAACCCTGATGTGAACTTTGCCATCATCGACAATGGAAGCATGGATATTGCCAATGTACGCGGTAACTATTCCGATATTCAGGAAGCCACTTTCCTAGCTGGCTACTTAGCCGCTGGTATGACTCAAACCGGCAAAGTTGGGACTTATGTTGGTATCCTCTTCCCCTCTACCCAGGCATTCATGGATGGGTATGCAATGGGCGTAGCCTATTACAACCAGGTACATGGAACCACAGTGGAAGTCCTCGGTTGGGACATGGAAACCCAACAAGGATTGGAAGTCGGTAACTTCGAAAGCCTTGATGATGGTCGTGCCATGGGTGAAACTTTGCTTGACGAAGGTGTCGATATCATCATGCCCGTTGCAGGACCTGTGGGCGCAGGAACATTAGCCGTCATGCAAGAGAGAGGTGCTGGTCTTTTGATCGGCGTGGATGATGACTGGTCAGTAAAATATCCTGATCAGGCAGATTTCATTCTCGCCAGTACCATGAAGAAGATCAACGTCTTCGTTTATGACAGCATCCAAAAGGTCATCAACGGTGAATTTGCCGGTGGCGAAGACTATGCCCTCACCCTAGAAAATGGTGGTGTCGGACTTGTTTATGGCACCTCTTGGGCAGACCAGATTCCAGCTGAGCTCGCAGCCGAAATCGAAGCCCTCATTCCTCAAATCATCGACGGATCGATCGCTGTAATGCCTACCCGCTAATTGATGAAGAGAACAAATTAAACAAAAAGAGCCAAGATAAAACCTTGGCTCTTTTTATAAATTCACTGTATGGTAAAATTTACGCAATTGTATGACAATTAAATAATAAATGAGGAAATAATGGCATCTTTACTCGAATTAAGAGGAATTACCAAACGTTTCCCGGGGGTGCTCGCGAATGACCATATCGATCTGACACTTGAAAAAGGAGAAATTCATGCATTATTAGGGGAAAATGGAGCCGGCAAGACGACTCTTATGAATATACTGTATGGATTGTATTCTCAAGATGAAGGTGACATTTTCGTTAACGGTAAAAAAATCATCATCAATGAACCAACCGATGCAATCAATGCAGGTATTGGTATGGTACACCAACATTTCATGCTCATTCCGGTTTTTACCGTTACAGAAAATATCATGCTGGGTGAAGAAGATGTGAAATTCGGCGGCTTGCTGAACCGGAAAAAGGCTGCTGAGAAAATCAAAAATATCTCAAATACCTATAAATTAGACGTTAATCCCAATGCCTATG
This sequence comes from Chloroflexota bacterium, assembly GCA_012798455.1. GTDB lineage: Bacteria > Chloroflexota > Anaerolineae > Anaerolineales > Anaerolineaceae > UBA4781. Next base: position 1,635 of record JAAZNC010000113.1, read on the forward strand.
TACGCGACCTACCCGTTGGAACACAACAAAAGGTGGAAATAATCAAGCTACTCTTCCGTGAAGCAGAAATTCTAATCATGGATGAACCATCGGCAGTCCTCACTCCTCAAGAAGTGGATGAATTGTTCAAGATCATGCACATACTAGTAGATCAGGGGAAATCGATTATCTTCATCACTCATAAATTACGTGAGGTAATGGAATGCGCAGATCGTATCACAGTGATCCGGGCGGGAAAAGTGATTGGTACTACTACACCCCAGGAAGCTGATATAAAAAAATTGGCTAGCATGATGGTGGGTAGAGAAGTTGAACTGAAGGTTAATAAGAAAATTGCCAAACCCGGTAATGTGATTCTCAATGTTGAAAATCTGCGAGTTCTAAATTCTCAAGAGCAATTTGCCGTCAACAATGTTACATTCAATGTACGCGAAGGAGAAGTGTTGGGGATCGCTGGCGTACAGGGTAATGGTCAAACCGAATTAGTTCGTGCCTTGACCGGTCTACTTACCCCGACTGAAGGGAAAATTGAGATACTTGGTAAAAACACCACCAAAGAATCTCCTCGATTTATCACCGAACTGGGTTCCGCACATATTCCAGAGGATCGCCAAAAAGATGGATTGATCCTGGCATTCCCCGTTTCTGAAAATCTCATTCTCAACACCTACTATCAAAAACCATTTGCCAAGGGTATTTCTATGCAATTCGATAAGATTGCTGAGAACGGAAAGAACCTGGTCGAGAAATTTGATATTCGCACCCCCGGTATCGACACCACGGTTAACACCCTCTCCGGGGGTAATCAGCAAAAGGTGATCGTGGCTCGAGAGTTTTCGCGTCCTATCAAACTATTGATCGCTTCCCAACCAACTCGTGGGTTGGATGTTGGTTCGATCGAATACATTCACCATCGCCTGATGAGAAAGAGAGACGAGGGTTGTGCTGTGTTACTGGTATCGACCGAATTAGACGAGATCATGCAACTTTCTGATCGCATTGCAGTCATGTATCGCGGGCAAATTCTGGACATTCTGGATGCCAAAGACGCTTCCAAAGAGATGCTCGGACTACTCATGGCAGGTATTAAACCCAGTGATGAAATGAAATCACGGGCAAGGCATGAAGAAGATATCATTTTGACATAAGGAATTTTGTGATGGAAGAACAAAAAAAGAAACAAAATGCATTGGGTATTTTCTTCGAAGAACTGTCGAAGAGTAGTGGGATGGTTACATTTCTTGCCATTCTGACCGGTATCTTGCTCAGTGGTTTATTGGTAGCAATTACAACAGTGGAAGTCTATGATGCTTTTTCAGTTTCCTTTTGGGCTGGCATTAAAGCAGCTCTAGGATCTGCATGGAGCACCTATTCCTCCCTATTCACCGGAGCCTTTGGCAATCCACAGAAAATTGTCGCCGCCTTCCAAAGTGGCGATGGGCTTGAGATTCGACGTGCCATTAACCCTTTCTTTGAAAGTCTTGTGCAAACAACTCCTTATGTCTTCGGTGGGCTTTCGGTAGCGCTTGGCTTTCGGGCAGGCCTATTCAACATTGGTGCTGAAGGTCAGCTTTTTGTGGGTGCTCTGACCGGCGTATTCGCTGGTTATGCCATAACTGGACTACCAGCATACATTCACATCCCAATCGCATTATTAGCAGGTGCAGCAGGGGGGGCTATTTGGGGCTTTGTGCCGGGATTTTTGAAAGCCAAGACCGGAGCGCATGAGGTCATCATCACCATTATGATGAATTATATCGCATTTCGATTCAGCGACTTTATGCTGCGAGGACCAATGAAAGATCCCAATGAATATACGCCCAAGACACCCTGGATCCAACCCAGCGCTGAATTGACCCGCCTTTTTTCTGATCAGATCCGTTTTCATATTGGATTTTTCATCGCATTGGGGGTAGCATACTTTGTATATTGGTTGCTTTTCAAGACCAGTTGGGGATTCGAGCTACGCACTGTGGGTTCAAATCCTAATGGTGCACGCTATGCTGGTATTAAAACCACCCGTACCACCGTCATTGCCATGTCGCTCTCCGGCGCTCTGGCTGGATTAGCAGGTGCCAATGAGGTTTTAGGACTAAATCACCGTCTGGTTCCCGCCTTCTCTTCCGGTTACGGTTTTGATAGCATTGCACTAGCATTACTAGGGAAGAATCACCCATTAGGTGTGGTGCTATCTGCATTACTTTTCGGTTTTCTACGTAACGGTTCGCGCCAGATGCAGCTTAAATCGGGAGTGCCCATTGACATTGTCTCCATCCTACAGGCACTCATTCTGGCATTCATTGCAGCTCCCGCGATCATCCGTTCCATCTATCGTTTGAAGAAACCAGATGTGGAAGAAGCATCTATCAAGATCAGTAGTTGGGGGGGGAATTAATCATGGTAGAGAAAAACACTTCACACAACAACGGTCGCGTGTACAAAGAGGTATCCAAGTCGCGTCGCATCACCATGGGTATTATCTTTTTGATTGCCGCGGCAATAATTTGGTTGGTTTTCCTGAATGGCACCATCACTGGTGCCCAGACCGCTTACAATATGACACCCGGGGGATCTTCCACCATCATGGCTGATTGGGTCTTTTCTACAGAGAAAGCCCTGGGAGTCATGGCGATTTTTAGTGCTGTCATTGGCGCGTATCAATTAATCCGCGGTTTCGGAAAGTTCACCAATGGCGCTCTTGCTCTTATCGCAGGGCTTTTCGTATTCAGTTTTCTTACATGGGCTTCTTCCGGAGGATCTTTGAACCTGGCAGGGCTGCTGCGAGTTACCGTTGTACGGGCAGTTCCTTTGACGCTGGGTGCCCTGGCAGGCATGCTGTGCGAACACTCAGGAACCGTCAATATTGCCATTGAAGGTATGATGTTGACATCCGCATTCGTAAGCACAGTGATTGCCAGTTTAACTGACCTATGGATTGGAATGCTGTCGGGCATTTTTGCCGGAGCCCTCATCGCATTGATCCATGGGGTACTAACCATCAAATACAAAGTGGATCATGTTATTTCCGGTACCGTCATTAATATCTTTGCAACCGGTATCACATCATTCTTATCCTCAAAATTTCTTCAGAAAACAAACTTCCAGTACTTAAATGAACCGGGCATGTTCCCACAAATAGATGTGCCTGTGCTATCCAAGATCCCATTCGCCGGTCCTATTTTGTTCAGCCACAATCTGTATGTATACGCCATGTACATTTTGGTCATCCTAGTTACTATTGCACTGTTTTCGACCCGTTGGGGGTTGCGCTTGCGTTCAGCAGGAGAACATCCCAAAGCAGCCGATACACTGGGTATCAATGTAAATCGTACACGTTACATGGCTGTTGCACTAGGTGGTATGATGGCAGGTTTTGCAGGAACCTACTTCACGCTAGGTTCTTCAGGAAGATTTGATGAACTGCTCACCGCCGGGCGTGGTTTCATCGCCCTGGCTGCTATGATCTTTGGTAACTACCATCCTTTTGGAGCCATGGGGGCTGGATTGCTCTTTGGCTTTTTTGATTCCCTTTCCGCCAAGGCTTCCATCCTTAAGGTACCGATCCCATCCGATTTCCTGGGTATGATGCCTTACATTGCGACCATCGTGGTATTGGCTGGTGTGGTTGGTAAAAGCCATGCCCCGGCTGAAGAAGGAAAAGCCTACGAGAAAGAATCTTTGTAAAATACTTACAACCAATTAAAACGAAAAGACTGACCAGCCGGCCAGTCTTTTTTCTTTCAGTAGCAACCGAATTCTTCTACGGCATCCACCATTGCCAGAATATTTTCTGGTGGCACCTCACTCATGATAGTATGCACCGATGCCACCATATATCCTCCGCCCTCTCCTAAAATGGAAATGA
>JAAZNC010000015.1 GCA_012798455.1 Chloroflexota bacterium
AGTAATACCGGGATCGACAACGAACCCCTGCGCAGCAGTTTTACGATCCTTTTTATAGCGCGCGAACCATCCTGGACAACCATAGAGACGTTATATTGCCGGGCATAGCGATGGATGAACGTACGTCCTCTTTTATCGTTTCCTACCAGCACCAGTGTATTTTGGGGAGAAGACAAATTATTTACTCCTTGTCATGTCACTTACCTTACAATCTGCAATGGATAGGATGCGGCGGGTGATGCCGTTTTCAGCATCACTGATCCCGGCGATCTCTTTCACACAGGTTTGTTCCAGTTCTTGTTGGTCTGTCAAACTGAGCGTTTTCCACCAATCTTCGTCGATATAGACATATTCATATCCATATTTGCGGAATCCGGTGATGGTCGGATGCTGGCGCAAGGAGTCCAGCTCGCTCTGGCTGAAGGAATCGGAGGAAATAAGCGTGGGATTCCCGGTCAGCACAGCAGCGCGCCAGGGGAAATTAGAGGGATCGAAGATCCAACCATTGTCCGGCAGGTTGCCCCATACCCGGGCGCTCAGCCGCGCATCCCAGCCATCCATGCCTTCCGAGAGCACCGGGCTGCGGATAGCGGATAACTGTACGACCCCCACCATCAGACCGCTGAGGGACATCAAAGTGATGCTTGCCAGGCTGAATATCCGCATCCACATACCGATGATTGACCATTTATCCAGCACGAACAATAACAAAAGGATACTAAGGATAGAGAGCCCGAAATCAGAAAAACGCGTGATATCGCGCGGAGAAGAAACATAGGTGAGAAAGACCGGAATCAACAAACCGATCAGAGCTGCCACAAACATCAATTGTTTACTTGATGGCTGACTGGTTGTTTTATTGGTTAACCACTTCCAGATCGTTGGAATAAAAAAGATCACGGGACCCAGTTCACACAATCCCACCAGAAGCAGTTCCGGTTCCAATATGGAAAGCCCACCGAGATGAGACGAATAAATGACAGGAGGCCAATTCAGCGTGAACATCGCATGGGAAGAATTGGATATGCCCGCCGCATCAGGGGTTGAAATAAGACCGCTGATGAAACCGTGTATAATTTCGGTGAATGTCCCTCCCTGCACTAGAACGATTGGAACAGAGATGAGAGCTGCCTGGAGGAGGATATTTATAAAGGAATTATCTCTGGAACGTTTTATCAGTAGTTTCCATATAAACAAAATGCCCACTGCCAGTAAGAGCAATCCATAAGTAGTTTCCCAGGTGAGCGCTAATTGTGCGAGCAAGATTGCCAGGATCCATTTTGCAGACCTATGCAGTTCCGGTGAGATGAGCAACCAGATCATCAGCACCATGGCAAAAGCGAAGGTGCCAGTTCCGGAATGAGCCATAATAAGTGGTCTGAAGATCCCGTTAACAAATCCGTAAGGATATGGATCAAGCGGACCGCCGCCGATGACCCAATCGGAGAAAACCGCCTGCGAAAATGGCAATCCAATATCCTGGCTGGAACCCAATAATGCTATCCTTTCATCCAATCCGGCCAGGAACGTACCAGGTAGCAACATGAGTAAATAACGCGTTCCTGAGAGCAGCGTATACACAGCGGTCAGCACGAACGCTGCCCCTGTTTTTTTTGTGTGACGCTGCAGGATGCAGTAAATGAGCAAAATGGTTAGCGCCCAATATACTCCTTTGCTGATATCAAAAGCACTCCACGGAAAGAAATTCCCCAGGCGTACCAAACTGGCTCCCAGCAGTTGAGAGCCATAATGATACTGGTAGAGGGTGGTGGGATTGAGAGGATTGTGGGGCGGGATATCTCCGTTTGCCAATTGGGAGATCATGGTCAGGTTCTTACGCTCATCAAAGATCGCCAGCCCGCGCCCGATGAGTGTAAAGAAGATGGTCAGGATAAGCATGATGATGATTTGCCCTGATAATTGACGTAGAAATGGTTTTTCAATGACTATCTTGAAGGAAAATTTGTGTGCTGCCAATCCCGCTGCTAGAATGATGATGGCTGGTAGAGAAAATGTGAGGCTGGGAGAAAGAAAATGCCCGACCAGATTACATAACCAAAGATACAGTATCAGCCCAAATCCAAACCCGAGAATGGTAGCTTCTTGTTTTTCTAACCTGAAAAAATGTGTGATGATTAGATACCCACCTGTGCTCCACAGTAGAATGGATAACAGCCAACCGGTGATATTGATTGCGTTAACTTCTCTTAGCCAGTACATATTTCTTTTCAACCATCCTGAGTTTGTTTTTCTCTTTTGATTTTCCCCAAATCCGGCAAGAAGAAAATACCCGGCAAACTACAAATGATGAATGCCAAACGAATCAGCAGTGCTAGGGCATATGCAGATTCTGATGGAACGTTCCCAAGCGAGGAAAAAAGATAAGAGATAGCCAATTCCTGGATGCCAAGTCCTCCAATTGATAATGGAAATAAAGAAATGATATAGCTGAGGCTATAAATGGCGCCGATCTTGAGGATCGAGAGATCGGCATGCATGGCATGTAGGCATAACCAGATGGTCATGAAGTAAAATGCCATATGTAGCAGAGTGAATCCCATGGATTCCAGAAGGTAAATGGGATGTCCCCACCATAAGCGGAAGCTGTTTGCTACCCTGAGAATAAATTTCTTGCCCCACTCCCATAACTTTTTAAAAAGATCTGAAAAAACAATTGCCATTGGCACAACCATAATGATGTGGGAGATGAATGGATTTTCCGGCGAGCGCAGGAAAATGGTAATCCCGTAAGGTAAAAAGAAGAACATCCCTGTGAATCCGATGATGCGATCCATGATCAGAGAAGAAGTGACATAAGCGGGTTCCAGACTGGCTTGAATGCCCATGAATAAACGGACCACATCTCCTCCAATACTGGTTGGGAGAACATTGGTGGAAAATAATCCGGCAAAAGTGATTTTGAGGATTTCTTTAAAGTTAGGTTTGGGATCGTTGATCTTCAATAATGCATTCCAACGCGCACCTATAAAGATGCGTGAACCCAACATAGATAAAATGCTTAGCAGGATGGTTCCCGATGGTAGTTCTCGAATTAATGTGAAAGTCTCTTTAAAATCTTGTCTTGAGAATTGGTAGGCAAAGAAACCGATCGCAACCACAGTCAATATCCAACGCCAGATAGAAGAGTTCTTAGGTGGCTTGTTCTGGCTTGACTTGAGCTCGTCGTTTGTTTTATTGCTCATTGTGTGATCAACCTTTGGAGTTCATTTGCCGGTCGTGGTATGTAAATTTCTGTATCAGTATATCGCAGCCAGGCAGCTGGTGTGTAGTATTTCATGAGTGGCGTACTGATATTTTTTACCCAGGCATTGTTTTCTTCGGAAAAGCCACTCTCTTTATCTTTGTAGATCAAATATTGTTTGTTGATGATGATTAGGTCAAAACGATGAGATGAAAGTTCATTATAGAATGAATCCAGGTAACCTCTTTGATTGGATATCGCCCACTCCATTAATTCTAACTGCTCATAGTCGGCTAACAATCTGGTGTTTTGGACGTAACCAAAGGTTAGCAGTTGGCGTTGATTTACGAAGAGAATTTCAGCATCCGGTTTTTTGCTTTGTGCAACTTCGATGTAGCCATTGATCTCCATCAGGTCATGCTGCAGTGATTCTGCAGAGTAAATTGGACGAGGAAAATAGCCATTCAATGTTAAACAGAATGGCAACAGTAGCATGAGAGTGGCTGCTGTTGATCTTAGTGGTATTGCAGCAAGGTTGGTTGGAATTTCCGGGAAGTGAGCTGAGAATTCCATGTAATAAACTGCCACCAGAAGCAGCAGCATGAACGCATCCATATTATGCAGGTTGCTGCCGGCGCCAATTTTGACACTCACCACCAGTCCGCCTGCAAAAAACACTGCCAGCGCAAGCAGGAGGAACCAGTGCAATACCCAGGAAATCGCATTCTTAGTTTTCACCAGACGTGTGATCAATAAGATCAATAACGGTGTACTGACCATGATAATGCCCAACAAAATACCCTGTGAGAAAGTAGGCCCTGGTAGCAACCGTTCCCATAACAGAGCAGAAGTAAATTTGGTAGTGGCTCTTTGAAGATTATCATTGCCTGATAAGAAAACATACAGGAAATTGGCTGAAAAACTGCTTACCAAACCAGCAGTGATGAAACCGAAAGGCTGTTTGAGATAACCCCAAAGCTTTCCATCTTCATGTTTCGGGGATTCTAGAAGGAACAACAAGGCTGCCAGAATGGCGGGCATCGGATACCAATTGATGCGGCTGATACCGGTCCAGATGGACGCCAGTATCACCCATAACAATGAACGCCAAAATTTGTCATATCGGAAGCCAAACAGGATCATGATAGCGGATACGAGCAGATAATAATAAACAGGTCCTTGCTGCAGGAACAGGAAGCCTGTTAACGATAATGCAATGTTCCAGGCCCAGTTGGCAAGATTTAGGCGCTTCACCAGGGCAACCACGCACAGCCCGGTTGTGGCGATCCATAAGAATGCCTGCCAGGCGCGATGGATGAAAATTCCTGCCTGCGGGATCAGGAAGGGTACCGAAAGCATGAGATAGCGACTTGGACTTGGCAATGGATAAGGCAGGTTGAGCTGGTAGATTCGTTTTGAAAAGAATAGGGAAGCATAGTAATACCGGCTGCCCTCTGACCACCCCATGGTGAACGGATTGCTGGATACATCACTTAGATAATTGCCGGTTTGATAAAAAACTCCCAGTAGGAGGATGCTGATGATAAGCAGTATGTTCCAGGATTGTTTTGCGAATGAAATTTTTAAAATGAGCATGACCACCAAAGCAGTGGTTATTAAGTAGAATGCCCTTTGGGAATAAGTTGAGAATAGCTCGGGTATTTTTATAAACCCCAAGAAAATGACCAGGGTGGGGATCAATAAGGAAAGAGAAATACCGATTGATTTGGGGATTTTAATCTTCTGCAAATCTCGGTTGATTCGGTCGGTGATTGGGGGTTTTCTCTTTGAGACCAGTAAGATCAGGGCTATCACTGCGCAGATCGCCATAATCATGTTGAGAAATTTAGCAAGTTGCCAGCCACTGGACGAGTGATAAAGACCGGAACTTATACCTTCATAAACCGCGAGAAATGCAGTGGTGCCGTAGAGGATGAAAAAAGAGACATATATGACCTGCGATGTTTCAATAGCTTGAAATATCTTTTTCATTTTTGCATTTTTATCCTGCCGAAAATATTTCTGATGAATATTTTTATCTGATTTTGCAGTGCTTTGATTTCAAAGATGGTCAGTAGAGAGAAAAGAGGGGTGCAAACGATGAAAATGATCAGAATGAGGAAAGAATATAGTACATCCGTACCAAGATCGTTGGCAGAGATGAAATATTTCAGGATGATTGCCATAGCGGCAAGAATACTGATGCGCAGAATGCGGTTGCTTTCATAGGGAATGGGGTGTGATTTTTGAGAGTTCAAAAAGAGCAATAAGTTATAAACTAAATTGGCGAATAATACAGCATATGCCGTTCCAACCTCTTGATGACCGGGTATGATGAGAATCAGAGTAATGCCCATGATGATGGCGCTGCTAGCTGTGATCAAACCTACATACCTGGTGTTTTTGCTAATCATAGCTCCGATGGATATGATCTGTGAGACACCCGATAATACGTAGACAAAGGTAAGTGGGGGGATGACCGCTACGGCGGATAAGTACTCTGCACCGGATAGAAATAGGATGAGGGGTTTGGCAAACAATGAAATCCCTACGGCGACCAACGTGATGAAATATAGGTAGTAGGATAATGTTTTTTGATAGATAGTGTCGGCATCCGCATCTTTCGCCACTTCAAAAATGAACGGCAGATTAGCAGTCCGAAATGCCTGCACCAGGAATCCGACGATGGAAGCAATTCTTAACCCGGCTGCATAAACTCCTGTTGCTTCGAGATTGGATAGACTTGAAAGGAATAAACGATCAGCAGAAGAAAGAAACCAGGCACTAATTCCCACTGGAAAGAGCGGACTCCAGTAGTGAAAAAGCTCTTTGAAACGGCTCAGGTCAAAATGAAATTCCCAATAAGAGCGGTTGATGACAAAACAGAGTATGGTGAATAGCAAATAGCTGATCACATTTGTCCAGAAAATGCCCACCAATCCGGTGTGTATCACCAATACCAAGATGATATTGGTGATGATCTGGAAAGCGACAAAGGGGAGTGTGATTGAGATATATTTTATCGGTTTGCGTTCCAGGCGCAGCAAATTGAGATTGAAGGTATAAAGCGCCATCCATGGAATGACCAGGCTGGCGATGCGCAGCAGTTTGGCAAAGCGATCTGTGCCCAGTAAAATAGTACTGATCTGGTGGCTGAAGAACCAGATGACGACAGTCAACAGGATATTAATCAAGAAAATATAAATGCTGAGAGTCGAAAGAGTTTTTTTGCGTTCTTCCTTTTGTGGATATTCAAAAAAGAAAAAACTCTGTGCCATATCCGTACCAGAGGTGAGCAGAATACTGATCAGAAACACAAAAGTGTTGATGACTTCAATCGCACCATAATCTGTAATATTGAAAACGCGCGAGTAAAGTGGAAATAAAAGGAAAGAAATGAACTTGCTGCCAGCCCCCCCCAGACCGTAAATGGTTGTTTCTTTTAAAACTTGCTGTGTTCTATTAGCCATGAGGTGAAATTATGATGACCGATTCCGGTTGAAACGTTGATCCTGTGTCATTGTCTTCAACAGCCCTTCTTTGAGACTGACTTTGGGTTGATAGCCTAATTTTGCTTGAGATAGAGATATATCAGCACACATACGGGCTGGACCTGAATCGTGATGCCGATTATGGACGATCTCAGGTTTTTGTTCGCTGATCTCCATGACAATCTTGGCGATTTCATTGACCGAGGTTTCTTCTCCGCTTCCAACATTCATGATCAACCGGTTGATGTCATTGCTCATGGATGCCCGCACCATAGCGTCAGTAACATCATCTACGTAAACATAATCACGTGTTTGTTTCCCGTCTCCGTGAATCACTATGGTCCCATTATCCAGTGCTTGTTTGATACAGTAGGGGATAACAGGTGCATGAGCAGGTGGCAGACGTTGCTCTGGACCGTAAGCATTGAACACACGTAGTACAACAGTTTCGATCTTCCATAATTCCCCGATAGTACGGATATAATACTCTGCCGCTAATTTGGATACAGCATAAGGTGAGCGTGGTTGAGGTCGAAAGGATTCTTTCATAGGTTGGTTTTTTTGATTTCCGTAGATCGATCCTGATGAAATGAATACGACCCTTTTCACACCCACATCCCGCATGGCTTCCATTAGCGTAACTGTTCCTCCCACGTTTACCAGGTTATATTCCCTTGGATAAAGCACTGATTCGGGGACGATCACGCGCGCAGCGAGATGATAAACACAATCTACCCCCTGTAATAATGTCCATAGTTTGGGACGGTCGTTGATATCCCCTCGCACCAGATGCACTTCTGGTGATAAACGTTCAGGATCACCGGTGGATAGATCATCCATTCCTACAACACTGTGCCCATCGCTGACCAAGCTGTTTGCTAGAGGGGCACCCAGAAAACCTGCTGCACCGGTAATAAGAAATCGCATCCGTGATCCAACCTTTGGGAAAAAATCTTGCTGGCATTATAGCATATTTGCTTCTACTGTATCGCGCACCATATTTTTTACCAAACTTCAGGGAAACCAACTATTTTCAATGATAAGAATACAGTACAATAGGGAGAAATTACCTCTGAAAATGGCTATGAAGAAACTGATCTTGATTTTACTCACTGTTATGACGATAACATTTGCAGGCAAAAGTGCTGCGGTGTATGCGCAAGCGGAAATCACACCCGAGATACCTGCGGTCAATAATGATATGGCATTGTGCCTCCCGGGCATCTACCTGGAGACTCCAGATGACTGTTTACCATTGGGTTCATCTCAGATCCTAACGGATCTGGCGAGAAAGGGGTTAACGGTACCTTTGAAACCTCTACCTGCCAGTAAACCAAGTGCAGATTATGTGAATCTGGACCAGAATTATGCAAAATTAAATTTACAACCCGGAGTGCAGGCAGCCTTTTATCCCAATCTGGATTCTGCCGTGGCTGGCATTAATGCTTTTCGTTTTCTACCGGCAGGAGACCTGCTGTATATTGCTTACACTTATCAGTCTGATGTGGGGGGGAAACATTTTGTGCAGGTTGAAAACGGAGAATGGGTTAGGGCTTCACCCACATACTATTCCACTTTTCAAGGACTGCATTTTTCGAAGACACCTTCCAATTCTTTTGGTTGGATCCTTGACCAAAATAAACCGAGTCGTGAACCGGGATATCAAGCGGACCTGGTAAACGAAACACTGGTCAGAGAACAGATTGTCCAGGTATATGATGCAGTAGAAGCAGGCAATACCACCTGGTATATGATCGGACTTGGTAAATGGGTTGAGCAACGCTACATTGCCGTCGTGAATGTCATGCCGTCCCCTCCTGATGGTGTTATCAATGGGCGCTGGATCGAAGTGAACCTCTACCAGCAAACCCTGGCTGTTTATGATAACAATCAATTGGTTTTTGCAACCATCATTGCAACCGGCGTGGATCCCTACTTCACTCAACCCGGACTTTTCCAGATCTATGAGAAAAAAGAACTGGAAACTATGACCGGTGCATTTGCAGCCGATAAATCAGATTATTACTATCTTGAGAGTGTACCCTGGACCATGTATTTCGACCAGAATCGTGCATTACATGGAGCTTACTGGCGAGCGTTATTTGGATACCCGCAATCACATGGTTGTGTGAATCTTTCTGTAGGCGACTCGCACTGGTTATATGATTGGGCGAATGTAGGAGATTGGGTTTATGTGTGGGACCCCAGTGGAAAAACTCCTACCGATCCGTCTTTTTATGGTCAGGGTGGAGCATGATCACCCGATTTCGAAACCTTAAAAATTAAATAAAAAAGAATCCTTGTAGGTTTTGCAGGGATTCTTTTTCGATTCTATTATGTGATCTTATAGCCCGTAAACTTCACCAAATTTGCTCTTTAAATAACGCATGAAGGGAGCAGCATTGATCTTCTCTCCTGTGACCTTCTGTACCAGTTCTTGTGGCTCAAATTTTGCTCCATATTGGTGAATGTGCTCACGATACCAGCCCAGGATCTTGCTGAAATCTCCTGCTTCAACTTGTTGCAAAGCATTTGGATTATCTTCCAGCATCTTCTCCCATAATTGGGAAGAAACCAGATTTCCAAGCGCATAAGTGGGAAAGTACCCGAACAAACCAGATGACCAGTGAACGTCTTGCAGCACTCCTTCTTTATCCGTTGAAGGTGCAATCCCTAGGTAGGCTTTGAATTTTTCTTTCCATACTTCCGCGGCATCTTTGGCATTGATGCTGCCTTCCATGAGCCCGATCTCCATTTCCAATCGTAACATGATGTGCAGATTGTAGGTGGCTTCGTCTGCTTCGATGCGGATGAGGGAGGGCTCAACCTTGTTGATCCCTTTATAGAAGGTTTCCAGATCTATATTGCCTAATTGGCTGGGGAAGATTGCCTGCAGGTCTTTGTAATATCTTTTCCAGAATGGTTTAGAGCGACCAATCAGGTTTTCCCACATACGTGACTGAGATTCATGGATTGCCATGGAAGCCCCATCAGCCAGTGGGGTGCGGTTGAATTTCTTTGCAATTCCCTGTTCATATAGTGCATGCCCGCATTCGTGGAAGGTGCCGAACAGACAAGGTGACAGAAAATCGGGCACAATCTTGGTGGTGATGCGCACATCGTTCAGACCGAAGCTGGTTGTGAAAGGGTGTACCGAAATATCTTGTCGTCCATGATTCCAGTCATATCCAAAATCGGTGATGACTTTCTTCCCGAACTCGATCTGCCCATTTCCATTGTATTCATAGAAAAGGAAACTGTTATCGACCTGAGGTTGTTGACTCAGTTCCTGGATCAGTTCGACCTGTTCTTTCTTAAGGTCAGAAAAGATCTGTTGTACTTCTGAAGTTTTCATACCTGGTTCGAAATCATCCAGCAGCGGATCATAAACATGATCGTAAGGTTTAAAAAATTCCGCGTATTCTTTTCGCAAGTCAACCAGCTTTTCAAGGTGTGGGCGGAACAACTCGAAATTATCCGTTGCACGAGCTTCTTCCCAGGTGCTCTGAGCAACAGCAGTCTCTTTGGCGAAAGCGGATACCCATTTGCCTGTTACCTTGGTATTTTTGTCAAAATGGCACTTGGCAACTTTGATTAAACGGGCATCATCTGAGTCTTTATCTAGGGTCTTTGCATAGTCACTTAGTTCACCGAGCAGTTTCCCTAATTCATCCGAAGTAGATTTTATGTGAACAATTTGACTGAGAGTAGCAGATTGTTCTCCGCGATCTTCTGCCGCACCACGCGGCATATTCACCTGCTGGTCCCATTCAAGAACTGCATTGGCTGCGCCAAGATCATGAACTTCGTGTAATAAGTTTTTTAATTGCTCAATTTTTTCTTGCATGACTTCTCCTTTATTGATTTATGCAACTTTCCAGCGCAGTGGTTTATCATCCAGGGCGGCGAGTACTTCGTTTACGATATCGATTGCAGCTCTGCGTTGGGCTTCTTCTGTTTCACCACCAATATGCGGTGTGGCGATCAGCTTAGGGTGCTTTACCAGCAAAGAATCCTTGGGAGGTTCTTTTTCAAAAACATCCAGGGCGGCGCTGGCTACTTTGCCGTTTTCAAGGGCTTGCAGTAGTGCATCTTCATCAATAACACCACCACGTGCAGCAGAGATAATGCGCACTCCGTCTTTCATCTTTGCAATAGTCTGGTCATTGATCATGTGTCTGGTCGAGTCAGTTAATGGCACATGTAATGTGATCACATCAGCACGGCTAAATAATTCGTCGAGGCTTACGGGTTCTCCTCCGTGATCTTTGATCTGATCATCATTTGCGATCAGATCGTACGCGATCACATTCATTCCAAATGCTTTGGCATATTTACCAACTGTGGAACCAATGTTTCCAAATCCGATTACCCCTAAAATTTTTCCGTTGAGTTCTGTTCCTTTAATTTCTTTCTTATACCAGATTTCTGCTTTTAACCCCGCATCTGCTTTGGTGATCTCGCGCACCATTGCCAGCATTAACGCCATGGCATGTTCGGCAACTGCAACGGTGGTGGCTACTGGAGCATTCACTACAGTTACCCCTCTTTCTTTGGCGGCTGCAAGGTCGATATTGTCCACACCGACCCCACACCGCCCCACCACTTTTAGCCTGCTGGCTTTAGTTAACACCTCTTTCGTGACTTTGGTTCTACCTCTGACGATCAATGCGTCGTAATCTTCAATGCAAGCCAGCAGTGCATCAGATTCGATGCCGTTTTGGTCATCAAATGAGATCTTCTTTTCATCCAATATTGCTTTTCCGGTTTTGGCTAATCCATCGGTTAATAATATTCTCCATGCAGGCATAATCCACTCCTTATTCCATCAATTAATAGAAAAATTGTATCTCATTCCTGGTTTGTTTAATAGTGTCCAGCTTACCAATTTTCACAAGATAAATCTCATTTCGGAGTAATAGCATTAAACAAAAAAGCAGCTTTTTTTCGCTGCCTTTTTGTTATTCATGTCGTAAAGCTTCAACCGGTTCGAGATTGGCTGCTTTGTTTGCCGGATAGATCCCAAAGAAGAGACCGACCGCTGTTGAGAAGAGAGTTGCTAAAACGATTGCTCCGAAACCGACCTGTGGGTTGAATTGGATTCCTTGAGAGCCTGCAATCGACCCGATCGCAGTCGATATCAACCAACCCAATATAATACCTAATATTCCACCCATCATGCTGAGCAGAGATGATTCGGTCAGGAACTGGATAAGGATATCTTTTTTCTTAGCTCCAATGGCTTTACGCAAACCGATTTCTTTGGTCCGCTCTGTCACCGACACCAGCATGATGTTCATAATGCCAATTCCTCCAACTAGGAGGGAAATGCCTGCGATGCCACTCAGGAATATCTTAAAGATATTGGTGATGCTGCTTGCCAGGGATAGAAAATCTTGTTGTGAATAGATAGTGAAATCATCCTGCCCAAGATTGGTACTATGTCTTCTCCTCAATATCTCCTGTATCTCGCTGGTGGCGTCCGGTACGGAATCTGCCGTAATGGCTTTGACATAGATGATATCAACCCGATCCTGGTCCCTTGAGAATAGACGGCTTTTAGCAGTGGTGATTGGTACAAGAATCACATCATCCTGGCTGCCAAACTGTCCACCTCCTTTGGGAGATAACACACCAACAATGCGAAAGGGTTGCCCTTCAATAGTGATGACTTCACCCAACAGGTTATCCCGCTGACCGAACAGCTTATCTGCCACATCTACACCGATCAATGCTACTGATGCGCGTGCGTTCGCATTTTGTTCATTGATGAAATCACCTTCCAGAAGTTCATAATTTCTGGCATCCTGAAATTCGGGGGTTACCCCAAATATTTGGGTCGTTTTTGATTCGCCGCCATATTTAACAACCCCGCTACCTTGAATGACAGGAGCTACAACATCAACATGTGGTGCGGCAAAGATTTCACCGATCGCTTCGGCATCTTGCATGGTAAGGGGTTGGACGGTAACCGTATCATCCTGTTCATTACCCTCAAAGACAAAAAGTAGGTTTGTTCCAATCCCACTGATTTGATTGAGGATGGTATCTTGAGCACCGGTGCCGATGGCGATCATGGCGATTACTGCAGCCACTCCGATCACAATACCAAGTGTGGTAAGAATAGAACGCATCCTGTTAGCATAAAGACTGCTCCAGGCTTCATTGAGCGTTTGTATGAAGTTCATGCCTTCACCTTCTTGATCAATCCATCAAAGATTTGAATGGTACGCTGGGTAAGGGCACCGATTTTGGGATCATGGGTGACGATGATCAAAGTGGTGCCGAATTTCTTATTCAATCCCAGCAGCACATCCATGATTTCCTTGCCGGATTTTGAATCAAGATTTCCGGTAGGTTCATCTGCCAAAATGATAGCAGGATTGTTGATGATGGCTCTGGCGATGGCAACGCGCTGCTGCTGCCCTCCGGAGAGTTCGGAAGGTTTATGGTGAATACGATCCCCCAATCCCACGCTTTCCAGTGCTTTTACAGCTAAATCCGACCGGTTTGAGGTAACACCGGCGTAACGCAAGGGTAATTCCACGTTGGCAAGGGCAGTAGAACGGGAAAGCAAATTAAAATTCTGGAAGACGAATCCCACTTTTTGGTTGCGAATTTGTGCCAGTTGATCATCGGTTAGAGCGGATACATCTTCTCCATCAAGGATATACTGACCGCTGGTCAGTCGATCAAGGCAACCAAGGATGTTCATCAAAGTGGATTTCCCGGAACCAGAAGGTCCCATGATAGAAACTATTTCACCCTTTTTTATATCAAATGTGACACTACACAATGCTCTTACCTCAACCTCACCCATGCTGTAGACTTTCGTGAGGTCCTTGATCTCAATAACGTTATTTTTCACTTCTACCTCGTGAAAGCAGGTCGTTGACTGGTATTGAACAGATCCTGTGGTGGATTCAATACAAGAGAGTCATTTTCCTGAATATCTCCGGATAAAATTTGAGTATAGCTGTCGGACGAAGAGCCAATTTTGACTGTAACCCTATCGATATTTCCATTGCGAAGTACATACACAACCACATCACCGTTATCCAACCGGATGGCGCGATTGGGAACGATCAACGTATCTTCCATTTTCAAAACGGTGATGCTAACCGAAGCGGTCATCCCTGGTAATATTTCTTTATCACTGTCTGTGACGAGCAACTTGACGGTAAAATCGATTGCCCCCTGGTTTTCTACACCAGCACCGGAAACTTCTACAACTTTTCCGTGATAGGTTTTATCTAGCAGGGAATCGAAAGTGAATTCAGCATCCTGTCCAATCTGGATCTTATGGATATCAATCTCCGGGATATCAACTTCGACATAGAATTTTGAAAGATCATCGATACGGAAAGCACTGGTGCCAGTACTGACCTCATCACCGATTTTTGTCATCACCATGGTAACGGTGCCATCAAAAGGTGCCTGGATTTGTGCCATTCCGGCTACGGCTTCAGCAGCAGTTACTTTAGCCTGGGCTGCCAGGATATCGTCGGTATTTTGCCCGTCCTTTACCCGCTCCCAATCGCGCTGCGCATCTGCCAATTGTGCCTTGGCAAGATCATATTTGGCGAAATCCTGAGCGACCTGAGTATTATAGGATTTTCCCAAGATATAACTGAGATTCCTGAGCGCTTTATCTCGTGCGTTTTGTGCATCATCCAGGGCAGTTTGCAGCTCTTGCTTTTCTGCATCTGAATTGGCTTGATCTAAAATTGTTTGTGCTTGTTTGAGGATTTCTTCAGCTGCGATGAATTCAGAACGAGCACTCTCGAGTATCGTTAGATCTGCATTGTTATAGTTCCAGTCATCTATATCTTCCTTCGCGTTCTTTAGATTTTCTTCTGCATCAAGCAGATTTAGATAGATTTGTGAACGCTGGGTATCGGATTCCATTGCAGTTTCAAGATTGCGTTGTGCATCCACCAGATCGGCTTGAGCGAGGATGACGTTCTGAGGGAGGGATGTGGGTGCCAGTTCTGCCAGAATAGTTCCCGAAGTTACTACATTTTCATTTTCAACGTACACCGAACTCACGTTTCCACTAGTTTTCCAGGAAAGTATTGCTGATTTATTGGCTTCTACTTTTCCAGTTCCGCCTACTGTGGCGATCAATTCACCTTTTTCAACTGTAGTTGTGAGCAGGTTTTCGTTACTGCTAGCGTTTTTTCGCATTTGTGAAAATACGATGATCAAAATAAGTGCTAAAACTATCCCTCCAATATAGTAATATTTCTTTTCGATTTTCTGTTTCTTCTTTCCCTCAGACATACTTGTACCTCTTTCCGACTGCATTCATCATCAATTCTTAGAGATTGTGAAAAATTGAAATTAACCTGATAAACATAATTTTCGCATATCTTTTTGTCAAGAAAAAAAACGTTATAAATTTATTAATAATGCATGAAGATATTGCGGATCACATAGAAATTATCAATCTATCTTGTAATCATTCTGAAGGAAAATCATTATCGGAGAAATCTGTTATTTCAGGTAGTTCTTTTTCAATTTGTTTGTACGATTGCCCTTTTTCGAGTCTATCCACAACCTCATGAAATTCGGGCGCCAGAGTGTTCTCACTTTGCTGTTCCATCTTGCGTAGAGCTTTTCCTACTGCCTTTGGATCGTTTTCTATTTCTCCAATATCCTCGGGTGTATATTGTATCTGTCTTGAAGATATATGCAATCTGACTGGGGTGATCTGCCTCTCAACCTCGTTCCCTCCACAATACGGGCAGAAGATGGAAATCTCCCCATATTTTCTGTATGAAATATTTTTTTCGAACCTTTTTTGACATTCATGGCATCGAAACAGGTAAGCAGGCATATTTAGCTCTCTGGTTGAAGACTTTTCAATTATAATCATTTTACATTTCAACCGGATGATGTGCATGAATCGTGATGTTATTATAAACTTTGATATTCTGAATAAAGATGCACTGCTTATCGTGATATCGGGTCCTTCGGGTGTGGGCAAAGATTCGGTAGTGAAAGAATTAAAAAACCGTGCTGGTCAATTTCATTTTGTGATTACTGCCAATACCCGGGCACCCCGATTTGATGAGGTTGAAGGTGTTGATTATTTCTTTGTCAGTCGGACTGAATTCGAGCAAATGATTAAGAATAACCAGTTGGCTGAATGGTCACATGTCTACGGTGATTATAAAGGTGTGCCTAAAGTCCAAATCGAAGATGCTTTGCATAGCGGTAAGGACGTACTGATGCGCCTGGATGTGCAGGGTGCGAAAAAGATAAAAAAGCTATATCCGTTTGCGATCCTGGTATTCTTGCTCCCTTCCAGTGAAAAAGAATGGATCGCGCGTTTGCAAGAAAGAGCTGAGGGACAGGGCAGAGACGTGGATATGGATATCCGTATAACCAAGGTGAAAGAAGAACTTGATACGCTAGGTTCTTTTAATTATGCGGTGGTAAATGCAGATGGAAAATTGCACCAGACGGTGGATACGATCTTGGCAATTGTTGCTGCGGAGCATCATAAATTGGATCATATGCGAGAAAAAATCACGGAATAGTTTTTTCTGCTTGCTGGCGCCGCAAACCTTCCTGCTCGATTCCCATTAAATTGTTGTTTGTGAATCCCAATAAACCCAACAGGATGCAACCAATGCCTCCGATATAGAACCAACCCTGAATACCGACCAATTCTGCCACCGGTGCGGCGATTACCATGGAAATAGGTGACATGGCATTCGCCAGGCTGCTGAGGGTGGTAAATACACGTCCTTGCATATCAGGTTTTACATTGGTTTGCATAATGGCTGTGATAGAACCATTGGCAATTGGATTCATAACCCCTGTCATTAACATACCGGCTAACGCAAGGTTGAAGAGATTGGCTGGCGCCACTGCGATTAAAATAATGGCTAATCCCATGCCAATGATGGAGGTTAGTGTCGTGATAATACGTTTCTTAAATCCTCCCCAAGTGCTTAATAATACTCCCCCTGAAATAACCCCGATACCAAACACCGATTCCACTAAACTAAGCTGAACGGCATTTCCGTTGAAATGTTGAGTTACCAACAAGGGGGTTAATGTGAAACCGGGATTAACCAAAAAATTGATCAGGGTAGCAGTCAGGGTCAGGATAAGCATTCCCTTCCAATTTTTTAGATAATGAAGTCCGCTTTTGATATCTGTTATCAGATTAGTGAACGGTTGAATTTCCTGTTGGTTTTCCGGTAGCGGTTGCGGAATCTGAACAAAAAATAAAGGAAAAATTGCAATCAAGGCAGTGATAATGTCGATGCTTAGGATTTTTTGGATGGGAAAAAATCCTAGCAATAGTGCTGCGAATGGAGGCCCAAGAACGTTCAGCAATCCCCTGATCGATTGGTTCATTCCTTCTACTCTTGCCATTTGTTCTTTTGGTACAAGCAGAGAGGTCGATGAACGCATAGAAGGCCAGTGGAAAGTACTGCCAGCCTCACGCAGGAACATAACAAGATAGATATGCCAGATAAGAATTCTATTAGTGAAAAAAAGAAAGATCAGCAGTAGGGTTACCAGTGCAATGAAGATATCAGAGACGATCATGATCCGTCGACGATCCCAACGGTCAACCAGGACTCCGATGAAAGGCGCCAGAAAGATGTTGGGAAGCAGGCTTACCAAGGTGGAGGTTGCTAAAACCGAGGCGGATCCGGTTTGTTTGGTGAGATACCAGATCAAGGTGAATTGGACGATTTGCGACCCCAATAAGCTAAATGCTTGCCCAAACCAAATAGAAAAGAATTTACTTTTCCAATTTTTATTTAGTTGAGCTTGCATCCATTTCCCCTGAACAATGATTATTTTATTCGATGAAGATTTCTACATGCTCATTATCTTCATCATCAATAACGTCGATTATTAATCCTGTTTTTCCTGTTTTAATGGCACTCATTACTTCATCCGAGTTCATCCCCGCCAATTCGGGCGAAAATTGCGCTCCGATGCGAAAACCCGCATTCATTAACCCGATCGGGATGCGGATGTTGGTTTTTTGGATCCCGGTTACTGCATCAGAGACACGTACACGAAACCACCGACCAGTTTTTGATTCTTTTTCTTCTTTTTTTTCTTTTTCAAAAGATTTTCCTGATTCCAATGCTTCTAAGAGTTTGGCTGCTTGTTCAGCATCGATCTTGCCTTCTTGGAGCATCTTCAGGATCATCATACGATCTTCTTCCATAGTCAACAACTCCTGCTTAATTCTAATCTGTTATTCTAGTTTCCACGTAATAAATCTTGCGCCTCATCAATGGAAATTTTACCCTCATTCAATTGGGTCAGGATATCTTTTCTGGCTGCGTTGGTTAATTTTTCTTCTTCGGCTTGTTCTTCAAAGCCCATGACACGTAAGATTTCATTAAACCGATTTCTTAGAGTAGGGTATGAAAGACCTAATTCTTCTTCCATGCGGTTGAATTTTCCCTCACAGCGGATGAAGGTCAGGATGAACTGGAGTTGTTCGGGGCTGAGGTTGCTGAAAGGTGTGTGAGTTAATTCAAATACACCTTGCAAGGTGGTTCGACAGTTGTTGCAATGTAAAAGTGTTACGACGAGATCATTGTTACAAATTGGACATTTATCAATTATTTTACTCATATTTCACCTGATTGATACATTAATCAATTTTATTAAAGAAATAATACTATAAAACACATTAATATCAATGTACACATGAATAATATTTATATTTTATGATAATCTAGTTCTTCTTATATTCTTGTAATAAATACCAACCTCCATACCGGTCATCTATGTTTTGGGGAGAGCGATCATAATAAATTTCAAACTCCTGCTCATCTTGAACAACAATTCTGAAGTAATATCTTCCAACGCCCCAAGAACCGATCCTTTCAGCTCTACTGCGATGTTCTTCGCTCATATTCCTTTTATATGAACCATGACGGCTGAAATCGGTTTTTTGTGAGATCAATTTCATAATTTTGAAATTCTTTCCACGCCAGATAAAAGCTTGCGGACAAGCTGGATCCTTGAAACGGATCGGTGGTTCTGAATAGATTACTTCAATTGGTTCCCCAATGAAGTGAGTGGTTGGGTTTGGAGTTGACATGGAAAAAATTTCAATTATGTTATACTAACTTCGATTTCTAATTCTATCATTATGGAGATCGGTAATGAAAAAAATATTTCTCATGCGCCATGCAAAATCAAGCTGGAAAGATTCCAATATTCCCGATCATGACAGACCTCTAAAGAAAAAAGGGGAAAAAGATGCCAAAGCAATGGGCAAGATGCTCAAGAGCAAGAAACTCTCTCCAGATGTGATTCTATGCTCTTCCGCTGAACGTGCCAAACAAACGGCAGCGCTGTTCAAGGACGCGATTTCCTTTGATGAGAAGATAGAATTGGATGATAAGCTATACATGGCTGAGATCAGTGATTTGATCACAGCCATTAAGAAGGCTCCAAAGAAAGCTAAATCAGTGATGGTGATCGGACATAATCCCGGGTTGGAAGCATTGTTGCAGACATTGACTGGAAAAGTGGAAACTCTCCCGACTTCATCCATTGCCTATATTTCTGTTCCCATTGATGAATGGTCTGATCTTTCTGTAGAGGTGGATGGAAAACTGAAGAAGTTATGGCGTCCTAAAGATCTCTAATAAACCTTGAGAGAGATGCTCACTATTGGTGAGCATTTTCATTTAACCTTGCGAGGTTCAATATGAAAATTGAAAAAATGCCGCTTGATGTATTATTGTCCAATCACGGTGTTCGTGAATTTCATGTTTGGGATGATAAATCTCTTATCTGGCTGGAAGATCAAGATGGTGTTGGTTGTTTGAAATACAGTAACGATGATGTGGTTGAACGGATTATATCCCTTGATTATTCGGTCAAAAGTGGGCTTCTGTATGGTGGGGGAGAGTTCACGGTTAGGGATTCAAAGGTTGTCTTTTGTGCCAATCGTAACCAATTGGTAATGTGGGACAAGAATACCAATACCCTTACCCCGATCACTCCTATGTGGGGGAGGGTGGCAGCCCCTTCGATATCACCGGATGCGAAGTGGGTTTTGTTTGTATTCAGCGATGGGGAGAATGATTTGATCGGTGTCGTCCCAATGCATGGTATGGATTGGCCACGCCAGTTGATCAAAGGTGCTGATTTCTATTTACAAGCGGTCTGGCACCCTGGTGGTGAGTATATTGCTTGGGTCGAATGGGACCATCCCCTCATGCCATGGCAGGGCAGTCGCGTTAAGATCGGCGAGGTGGGGGGAATGCAACTGCGGTTATTTAGCGAAAACTGGATTGCCGGACGTAAAGGGAATGCAGCCCATCAACCCCAATTTTCTCCCAATGGACGCTGGTTGAGCTATCTTGAGCAAAATGACAATTGGGAAAACCTTATCTTATATGACTTGAAAAAGAAAACCAAACGTACGTTGGTGCATGGTGCAGATTTCATGCTTTCCACCCCCGACTGGGTACAGGGGTTGCATAGTTATATTTGGGATCATGAATCTAGGTTCATATATTACATTCGTTATGCTGATGCGCAAGCGACTTTGTGGCAAGTCAATGTGCGTGGTGGAAAATCGACGTGCGTTGAATTTGAATCCTACACATGGTTATCCCAAATTTCAATGCCTTCTACTGGTAATTCCCCGACTATGTTGGTCTCGAGTCCCTCTATTCCCAAGAAAATGGCTGTGCTCCATCATGGTAAATTACAGATTTTAGGGGATGGCAGGGGAGAATTATCTGCTTTTATCCCGGATCCTTATCAAATTCATTGGAAAGGATTGGATGGAGATGATGTGTTCGGCATTCTCTATTTGCCAATGGACTCATCTCAGAGCCATTTACCCCTGCTGATCGATGTACACGGTGGGCCTACCATGCAACGTTCGTTTACTTATATGCCCGAAGCTGGATTCTTTGCTTCGCGGGGTTTTGCTTACTTACAAGTGAATTATCGCGGTAGTAGTGGATTCGGAAAGTGTTACCGCGATCGGTTGCAGGGAAAATGGGGAGAGATTGAGGTGGACGATATTTACAGTGCTGCTGAGCACCTGATTAAAAGAGAAATCGCAGATAAAGAACGTATTGCTGTCTTGGGCAACAGTTCCGGCGGAACGACAGTTCTAAATGTGCTTCGTAAATATCCTGGTGTGTTTTGCTGTGGTGTATGCAGTTATGCCATCGGTGATCTGATCTTGGATGCAAAACAAACTCATAAATTCGAACGGTTTTATCACCGCTACTTGATTGGTGATCCAGTGCAAGACTACAATCTGTTTGAGGAACGGTCACCGTTATTCCATGTAGATGAGATACAGGATCCATTAATGCTCTTTCATGGAAGTGACGACAGGGTCGTAATGCCTACCCAGTCACAACAACTGTACGATTCTCTGAAAAAAAGAAATATTCCCTGCATTTTAACGATATTTGATGGGGAAGGGCACGGGTTTAAAGGGGAAGAAAATTTACGTGAATACTATCGTATGGTATTGGATTTTTTGGCAGAATATATGAGAATGAAATGTTCTATCGTTTGAGATCAATGGGTTCCGGATGAATATAGGCGCGGTCGACTTCTGGTATAGATTGAACCGCGTCGGCTACTCTGTCAGATATATCATGAGCTTCTTTAAGATTGATGCTTTGATCAACATCAATGTGAATATCTACCACGATCTTAGGACCAACAAACTCAGTTACCATTTGATGAACGCTGATCACGCCAGGAACGGATCGCGCTGCTTCCAGAATCTTCTTCTTAATCTCTTCATCAGGGCTGCTGCCGGTGAGAAATCCCAGGTTTTCTTTTCCAACCTCGTAAGCTGCTCGGAATATCCATATTGCCACCAATACCCCCGCAAACGGGTCAAGCAGTGGATGAATATAATCTGACCCAATGATACCCAGCAGAGCTGCCACAGAGGTAAGGATGTCGCTCAAATTATCTTTGGCTGTTGCATCCAAACCGGGGGAAAGGATCTTGCGGGCAATATTGCGGATGATCAGGAACATTCCTGTTTTCATCAATGCGCTAATCAGCAATGCCAACGAAGTAATACCCAGTGTTACGTGTATTCCCCCTGCGGTAAAACGTGCAATGGAAGAGCGCATTGCTTCAATGCCGGCGATGGTCATGGAAATAGTGATTATCAATCCCATCAACGGTTCAAAACGTTCATGTCCCTGTGGATGGCTGCTGTCTGGCGGTTTTTGGGAGATGGTCAGTCCGATGATCAAGAAGATCGAGTAGATTACATCAGAGATCGAATTGATGGTATCGGAATAAAGAGCTGCTGATTTACTATAATGTGCTGCCACACCTTTGATTAATGCTAAGAGAATGTTTCCCAAAACGGTAACGATCAGGGCTTTTCGAAACTGTTGCCCCTTTTCAGGATTTGGCTGTAGTTCTCTTACAAGGATCATTCTTTTTCCCATCCAAAATACAAACAACTAATTTTAACTGAAAAACCCGCATAAATGCGGGTCTTCTATAATCAAGGGATGAACTGCTTATTTCATGAATTCGTCAATATAAGACAGTAATTCTTCTACATCTGACATTTGCGTTTCACCCATGGTCGCAATTCGGAAAGTATTGTTTTTCAAACTACCATATCCATTAGCAATACGCATTCCGCGTTCCTGTAAGAATGCGTTTAACTTTGAAATATCGATGTTGCGGGAATTTTTTACTGTTGCAACTGTCTTGGAGCGGTATTTTTCATCGGCGAATGATTCCATACCTCGTTCAACCGCCCAATCATAAACACGTTTTGACATAGCAGCGTGTCTTGCAAATCGAGCATCCAATCCTTCCTCAAAGATACGATCAAGTTGGAAATCTAATCCATAAACAAGAGTAACGGCGGATGTCATGGCGGTGGAATTCTTGATCCGATGGTTTTCCATGATTAACAGATCAAAATACCAGCCGCGGTTTTCCACAGTCTTTGCTTTTTCAAGTGCGCGATCGGTTGTCCCTGCCAGAGATAGACCTGGGGGTAGTGCCAGGCATTTTTGTGAAGAGGTTAGCAGAAAATCGATTCCCCAAGCGTCCATTTCGATTTTTGTGCCGGCCAATGAGGAAACGGCATCCACCATGATTATGGTATCAGGGCTGACCTCTTTAACTACTTCGCATAATTCTTTGATTGGATTTTCCAATCCGGTAGAAGTTTCATTATGCACAATCGTGACGGCTTCATAATGCTTATTTTTTAATACTTCGCGTAATTTATCAGGATCGATGGGTTTCCCCCATTCGGATTCCAGCTTGTCAGCTTGTTTACCATTGCTTACAGCCACATCGTACCAGCGTTCTGAGAATGCGCCATTGGTGCAAGATAACACATCTTTCTGAACCAGATTACGAATGCCTGTTTCTTGCATACCGCTCCCCGAATGGGTGCCGATGAAGACGCGATATTTTGTATAGAAAAGATCCTCACATTTTTTTGCGACTCTTTGAAAGATCGCTTCATATTCTTTACTGCGATGCGGTAGAACAGGTTTTGACATTGCATCAAAAACCTGTGGAGCGACATCGACAGGACCCGGAACAAACATTCGTGCCATATTCAACTCCTTATAAATAATATTCCCTGCGGGAAATTTAATGACGAAACAATTCAATGATAATATGATAGTAGGACTTTTGATAGTATGCAAATACCTATCCTACAAATATGAAAATCATGGAACTATGAAGAAGATCACTGTTGAAGAACAAATTACCCTTGCCTGCCGTAGGGCATTGAATCTCCAAAACCAGGATCCGCTCTCTGCTACCCGTGGTTGTTTTGATCGTCGCTTTTGGGCATGGAAATTGATTGATCATCCAGAAACCACCTTTCAACGCTTGATTTTACCATTGTGCTGGCGTGCGCAGGTCGAAAGCGACCCTCTGCTGAGAAAAAAATATGATCAAGCAGTGTATTACGGGTTGAAGTATGCAATGCAGGTACAACATAAGGATGGTAGTTTCGATCAAGCCTATCCGTATGAGCGTAGTTTTGGCGCTACTGCCTTCTTACTTCACCCTCTACAAAAAACTTTTGAATACCTCATCCCTACCTTGGATAGGGAGGAAGTCACATTTATTGAAAAAGGGTTGTACTGTTGTGCTGAGTTCCTCTTAACGCATGAAGAACAACATGCCTTTATATCCAACCATCTGGCGGGCTGTGCCCTGGCATTGCTCGAAACCGGGAATTATTTCAATGAACCCAGATTTACAAGCAGAGCAGAAGATCTGTTAAGCCGAATTTTAGAAAGACAATCTCCAGACGGATGGTATTTGGAATATGAGGGGGCAGATGCGGGTTATCAAACTCTCTGTATGGATTATCTGGCTCAGTACTACTTCATCAAACCGTCGGCTTTCCTCTTTCGCTCACTGGAGAAATCAGTAGATTTCTTATCCTATTTTGCTCACCCTGATGGCACTTTCGGAGGAGAATATGGCAGCCGGCGGACAGCCATTTTTTATCCAGGTGGGTTTGCGCTGTTAGCAAATGAAATCCCTGTTGCGGCGGGACTACATTCATTCATGAAAAAAAGCATCGAGAAGGGTGCAACGGTTGGAATAGTGGATATCGATGTTGGAAATCTGGCACCATTGTTATCCAGTACTATGCTCATGTATAAAGCCCGCTCTCATTTGGTAGAACAGCAGTATACATTGCCTTACCAGAAGGATGCCACCGATCGGGAATTCAATACTGCCGGACTTTACATCAGAGGAAATCGAAATTATTACTCGATATTGGGTATATCCAACGGAGGGGTATATAAAGTTTGGAACAAAAAAGATGGAACATTGATCCATGATGATTGTGGGTTGTTAGCACATACAAAAAATGGCAGATGCATGACTTCCCAGCACACAAAAGCGGACAATATTTTTCATAATGATGGGGTAAAGGTAGAACTGAGCGTTCCTCTGGTCATCTACCAGCCAATGGAGCAATCCACCGGTAAATTTGTGCTTCTGCGATTGGCGAATATTACACTTATGCGCCTTTCTTTCTTCAATGAGATGGTAAAAAAAGGATTGGCAAAATTATTGATAAGACCATCTCATAAAATGCACTTGATCAGAAATATACACATTGTCTATGAGAAAGAAAGGATAATGATAGAGGAGATGTTATCTGGCAAGGGATTGGATCAAATAGAACGGATCACAAAAGCATCGGCTTTCATTGCGATTCATATGGCATCGGCTCGCTATCCGCTATCTACCTGCAGTCTGGGGAAAGAAACAATCATCGCCTTTCAGAAAGAGCAAGGAAAGATCATCTGGAGGGAGGAGATCAACATACGTCAAGGGAGCAAAGAATGACTCTTCGCGCAGTGGTCTCTATTGATGTCGATACACTGGCGTCGATTTACAAGGGAACTGGTTGTTATCATAAAGGCGGCTATACTTATGCTGAACTAGAAATTGGTATTCAAAATATCATCCAATTTTTTAAAAAATATGAATGCCCAGTGACCCTTTTTATGGTCGGTACTGATTTTCAGCACCCTCAAAATATTCAACCTGTACAGGATTTACTCTCAGCCGGTCATGAGATCGGGAATCACAGCATGCATCATGAGCAGGGTTTCCGATTTCTCAGTTCCCAACAGAAGCACGCGGAAATTGTTGATATGGATGAGATTTGCCGCGAAAAGGTTGGGATAAAACCGGTTGGATTTCGTGCACCTGGGTGGAACATTGCAGATGACACCTTGCCGATCCTGAAAGAATTGGAATACCTTTATGACTCATCGGTTTTTCCTACTTTTTTTATGCCAGTCCTTAAGAGCAGTCACTGGTTCTCTATGCGCGCGAAATCACGTCTCGATCGTTCGACGATGGGACAAAATTCATACATGATCGCTCCTCTTATGCCCTACCGAACGAGCGCTGTAACGCTTGGTAGGCGAGGAGAAAACGGTATTGTTGAATTTCCAATAACCGTGTCTCCGCTTATTCGCTTTCCTTTCACAGCAACTTTTTATTTATTGTTTGGGGAACGTATTTATTCGGGAATCCTGAATGAGCTCATCCGGCAAAACCTCCCTATACATTTTCAATTCCACTTGTCGGATTTTGTGGATTACACTACCAACGAATTTGCTGATCAAATGCCCAGTGGCAACCAAGGTGTATACGTTCCCAAAGCTCTTGTACTTCCCCTAGATTCAAAAATAAGGGCTTTTCGAAAAATAATGGATAAGATCGCAACTCATTACGTATTTGTACGCATGGATCATTGGAGTTTGGAAATATGATCCCTCGTTTGAAACCTTATTTTTCAGGCAAAGAGATCATTTCTTTTTTACATGCTGGACTCTCCAGTGTTGCCCGCTTTGAAAAAGCCTTTGCCCTGCAGTTTCAATGCAGCGATGCGATTGCTTTTCCATATGGTCGCAGTGCACTGTGGGCATTTTTCAAGGCTTTGGATATTGAAGGAAAAGAGATCATACAACCTGCTTACACATGCTCGGTGGTTGCACATGCGACGGTGCTCAGCCAGAATATCCCGGTCTTTGTAGATAACAATTTGTATGACTACAACATGCAAATTGATGCAATCAGGAATGCAGTTACCCCGCAAACACATGCCATTATCCCAACTCATCTTTATGGATATCCGATGGATATAGATACCATCCGGACCATTGTCGAAGAAGCAGAAGAGAAGGTTGGGCACAAGATCTGGATTATCCAGGATTGCGCACATTCTTTTAGTGCTGCTTATGGCGGAAGATCTGTTATCAATGCGGGCGATTGCGCATTATTCGGGTTGGGGATTAGCAAGCTGATTTCGTCTATATTTGGTGGAATGATCACCTTTGAAGATCAAACTCTTGCCAGGAAAGTGCGTGCGTTCCGCGATGCACAATTCTATTCAGGGCACTGGTTGAAAACCCTGAAGCGCTTCGCATACTTGCTGGCTTTATACCCTGCATTCAATGACACTTTTTACGGGTTTGTTTACTGGCTGCAAGAAAGTACCCCATTTCTAAATCGCCTCACCAAAGCATTCCACCTGGATGAAGAAATCCGCTTTCCTCCTGATTATCTGGATTGTATGCTTCCCTCTGAAGCAGAAGTTGGCATGACCCAGCTTGGAAAGTATGCTGCCATCATCCGACGCCGTAGGCAAATTGCCCAGAACTACCATGAAAGTTTAAAGGTACCGCAAGGATGGAAGTTGCCACCTCTGGTGGATGGTGCCACTTACTCCCATTATGCCATTCGGGTGCCAGAACGGGAAAAAACTATTAGAATACTGGCATCGCATGGGATTCAGGCGGGCAGGGTGATTGAATACAGCATTCCTCATTTAAAAGGATATCAATCTTTTGTAGTAGGTTCTGATTTTCCCAATGCCTATCTTTGTAGTGAAAGTATGATCAATTTACCGATCCATCCTTCGCTAAATGATGGGCAGGTGGAACGAATCATTGAAACAGTTAATACATTAAAATAGCTACGATCAAGAATTTATCGCTATAAAGTACAGGAGTAGAGTAGTGACTGAGATCATTAATCGTTTTTCAAGTGGATACCTTGCATTTTTACTCTGGTCTATGCTCTGGGCTTTGGGTGGGATAATGCTTGTCCGCACTACCTTTAAATTACAAAAACAAGGTTATATGATCACCGGTGTCGGTGTCGGGATATTGATTGAGAGTTGGATTGCAAATCTTCTGGGGCGTCTTCTCGACCCGCTTCTGGCATTCTGGCTTTCAGCTTTAATTGTATTCATTGCCGGTTTCCTGTTCTCCCTCCCCTTATGGAGACAGAAAATACCTTTCAAAGATCTGTTCCCAATTGCTCTGTGGCAGTGGATCACATTCTTTGTTTTGTTTTACATTTTTTTTATGATCTCCAGCGGTATGTCTATCTGGGACGAGTTCAAGACTCTACCGCTTGTCTCGATGATTGCCAATGGTGATATCCCTCCACATTTCCCATATGATACCAGCGTTGTCTTGGACGAACATTATTTGCGTTATCTTATTGCTGCTCAATTTATGCGGGTGGGAGATTTCTATCCATGGACATCTCTGTCAATATTGAAGGCATTGGGGTTGAGTTTGAGCACGGTGTTGGTGATCGAATGGGTAAGAGAAATCACACGGAATATGCTAGCAGGTATCACGGGAGGAATATTCCATGTTTTGGCAGGCGGTACACGCTGGTTATTGTTGTTGTTTCCTCCATCTATCATCGATAAGTTCAATGCTTTCATCAACCGCACCGGTAGTGGTTTGAACAGTGGAGTTGACCTGCGGACTGCTTTGATCAATCCCTGGGCAGCACAGGGTATGGCGCCCATCCCTATTCCTTTTGCATTTACCAACGGTATGATCAAGCCTTCAATTCTGGGTGTAGGGTGGGATAATGTCACTTTTCTGATCCTTATTTTAGTTATCATACTTTATAACAAAGCCAAAGATTGGAAATCCCTTTCGTTGGTTGGTATTTTGCTGGCTTGTATGGGTTTGATGGATGAGACGACCTTTGCTTTTCTCAGTGGGATTTTGGTCGTGATCCATCTGATCCAGTTTATTCTGAAACAGGATCCGAAAAGAAAAGTAACAATCCAACGTCTGGTTGTATTGGGTGTGGTTTGGTTGATTGTGTTCTTACAAGGCGGTTTCTTTACTGCCTTCTTCAATAATGTGATCAATCCAAATTATTTGTCGTACCATGATTTTCAGATTCTGTTTGAATTTCCACCACGTTTTATTGATCCCCATCTGGGGGAATTGGTTTTCACAAACCCTGTGCAATTGCTGGTGTTGATCTTGGAGTGTGGTCCCTTGATGTTCGCTTTTCCATTTATTTTGATCTGGGGTTGGAAATCACTTAAGAATAAAAAATATATTGAAGCCGCATATATTGGAACCTCTTTGATAGGGCTTGCATTTTGCTTTGTTCAGATCATTTCGAAAGGTATTGATACCGCAGTGAATCGGGTTCAGAATGATTTTCTTGAAGTGTCGTTGCTATTTGTGGTACCTGTGTTTTTCTATTGGGTGAAGAATAAAAAGATTGGCACTAGAACAACTATTGCCTTATTGGCATTAATTTCCATCGTCGGTGGAGTGGTGGTTATGGGTACGGAATTATCCGGTATTCAGGATCCTAAATTATCCTTATTCATTACTGAAATGGACGTACGCATGATGGATAAATATTGGAATAAATTAGACAAAGATGCCCTGGTTCTTGATCCGGAAATCCCGCGCGCAATCACGCTATTTGCCAGATCAGGAAGATCTTCTATCGATTTTTATGAACCGACAAATGAGTGGCAGGTGATGATATACGATCCTGATCCTGCTGAGATGGCAGAAGTAGGATATAAGTATCTCTATTATGGGCGAGATTATTGGAAAACCCTTACCCAAAAGGAACAATCTTTGCTGCAATCATCCTGCGTGGTGATTGTTAACGAAGAGACCGAATGGACTGGAGATTTCCGCAGATTGGTGGATGTATCTGGTTGTGACTGATATAAAGACTTGATGATGAAACGTGAATCGAAAAAAAATACTGCTCTATCGATAAGAAATTTTCTGTCAATTCCCACTACCAGAACAGCAGATGTTGACGATCCCAATGTGACCTTTCAGCGCCGCGAAATTATCCGTTCCAAGCGTTTTCTGAATGCTATCTATCGTGAATGGTATGCCATGCAAATTGCCCAGATACCTGACCTGCCGGGTAAGATCATGGAAATTGGATCCGGTGCCGGGTTTATGGATGAATTGATTTCCGGTCTTGTCACATCAGAGGTATTTTTCTGCCCGTTTGTTGATTTAATAATGAATGCTATGCAAATGCCACTTCCCCCAGCATCAACCCGAGCGATTATGATGACAGATGTATTTCATCATATCCCTGATGTGGAGCAATTCTTGCGCGAAGCGGAACGAGTGTTAAAACCAGGCGGTCGCATCATCATGATCGAACCCTGGGTAACGGGGTGGTCACGCTGGGTGATGGACCATTTTCACAGCGAACCGATGAATGTGACAATAGAAGAATGGCAATTCCCCTCCAAGGGGCCCCTCTCCAGTTCCAATCAGGCACTCCCATGGATCGTTTTTCAAAGGGATTCCCCCCTTTTTTCTGAAAAATATCCAGCATTGCAGCTTAAATGCCTGCAACCGTTTATGCCTTTTCGTTATTTACTAAGTGGCGGAGTATCAATGAGAACCCTGGCGCCAGCTTGGTTTAATGGCTTGATTAAAAACATTGAGAAAAGGATAAATCAGGATAAATGGGCAATGTTCGTCTTTCTAGTATTAGAAAAAAGATGAAAAAAGAGGGGAGATCAATTTTCCCGCTCTCTTTCTAAATAAATTTAATCCGGCGGGCTGCAAACACTACCATTTTCAATAAAAGCCACCCATGTTTCCAGCGCTGGATGTTGGTTGTCCCATAGATTCGTTCTTCATATCTGATGGGCAGATCTACAATCTTCAGGTTAAGTTTGGCCGCTCCAAATAAGAGGTCATAATCTCCGAAGGGATCGAAATCTCCAAAATAACTGCGATTGAACGCAATGCGGTTGTAATCCACTTTCCGCAGGACCTTGGTACCGCATAGAGTATCTTTTACAGGTTGGTCAAGCAGGAATGAGAACAGCATACTGAATGCTTTATTGCCGATGTAATTGAAAAAACGCATAGCTTGTTTTTCCATTGGATATACCAATCTTACGCCATTGATGAAATCACCTCTGCCGCTCTGGATAGCCTGGTAAAAGCGTGGAAGGTCTTCAGGCGGTACGGTCAGGTCGGCATCCAGGATCATTAGAATATCGCCGCTGGCGTGTGCATATCCCATCCTAACTGCATCACCTTTTCCTTTCCCTTCCTGGCGATATAAGCTTGCTTTTACTGTGGAATGATTCTGGATCTCTTTTTCGATAACTGCATAAGTATTATCATTGGAATGTCCTTCCACGAATATCAATTCGGTGCCTTTTCCCATCTGCGGGATTCTTTCGAAGATGTGCTTGATATTTCCCTCTTCATTTCGAGCAGGTACCACCACTGTCACGCTGTATTCTTTTTTATCCTGTACAGGGATCGTGCGGGCAAGTGTGAAGGCGGTCATGGCGAGAGACCGGAATGGCCACAACCTTACCAAAAAATGATTGCAGAGCCAAGACAAGATCGGGAAGGGCAGCGGTGCGAGTACTTCTTCCCAATCTCGCACTACTTCAAAACCACCCAGATATAATAAATTCCTCACATCTTCCTCAGAGAGCCAGTTCTGTGGCAGGGTGGGTTGAGCCAGACGCAATTTTTGCGCCACAGCCAGTGGCCATTCCCATAAACGGTTGTAATAATTCAGAATGATCCTGGTAGATGGTTTACACATGGTATGGATATTATGGAAAACTGCCTCCACGTCCCATAGATCGTTGATAAGATCAGAGAGGATGATGTAATCAAATTTTTCCTTTAAATTGATCTCATGGATATCCCCATGCAAAAAGGTAAGCTCGGGGTGGCGATTGTTAGCTTGTTTTACCATCTCTCCGGAAAGATCGATGCCGATTCCTTTTTTGGGGTCCAGCGAAGCAAGTAGATCACCGCGTGCGCAACCAATTTCAAGAATATCCATCCCCTTAGGGATAGTGAATCCATACACTTCCTGTAAACGGCTGCGGTAATATCTCCCCCAGCCTTTCCAGCGTTCCAAGTTTTTTGCTACTTCATCCCAGTGAATCTCATGGTTTTGCTGATATTTCTTGAACTTACTAATTTTTTGCATAAATATATTCCAATATTCAATAAGATAATTACGGTTTGAAGAAAAGTATAACATCAGCATTGATTTCAGTGTTTTTCACAAAATAGCGCTTTTCTTGACGAATGACAGGGCATGTTTTATAATTCAATGATTGAATATTGAACCATGACAAATTCACAAAATTATGAAAATCGCGATCTGGACATACTCGAACACATTGAAAATGATCCTGAAATCAGCCAGGCTTCCATAGCAGCACGATTAGGTGTGGCGGTTGGAACGGTAAACTGGCATCTCAAGCGACTTATCGAAAAAGGGTATGTAAAAGTACGCCACGCAGAGCGGCGCAAATTACGCTATATCATCACGCCGCAGGGGATCGCTCATCGAGCGACCTTGTTGATGGATTATATTCACACTTCTTTTGATATGTATCGTTTGATTCGTCGACGTTCATTAGATGCTATCAAGAAAGTGAAGGAAGCAGGTTCTTCTCATGTATATATCGAAGGAGAAGGTGATGTGGCTGAGATATGCAAATTGACCTGTATAGAACAGGGAATGCAACTTCGTGAAGATAGAAAGTATCCGGTTTTTCACATTCACGGTTTGAAAATCTTTATCATTTTGGAGGATTCTGAGGATGACGGCTATCAACAGTGATTTTTTCAACAATAAACGATTTTGCGTTACCGGTGGTGCCGGATTTTTAGGACAGGTAGTAGTTCGCAAACTAAAAGAACGCGGCGCTGGTGAAATTTTCATTCCCACCATCGAAAAATATAATCTTACAGAGATCAATTCAATCAAACAGATGTTGAATGATGCAAATCCAGATGTGATCATTCATTTAGCAGCCCAGGTGGGTGGGATCGGTGCTAATCGTGAACATCCCGGTGAATTTTTCTATAACAATTTAATGATGGGCGTGCAGCTTATGCATGAAGCGTGGAAACGATCGGTGAAAAAATTCATTGCTATCGGTACCATTTGTGCTTATCCAAAGTTTACTCCAGTGCCATTCAAAGAAGAAAATCTCTGGAATGGCTATCCTGAAGAAACCAATGCGCCTTACGGTCTGGCGAAGAAGATGCTGTTGGTGCAAGCACAATCTTATCGTCAGCAGTATGGCTATAATGCAGTCTTCTTGCTGCCGGTTAACTTATATGGACCAGGAGATAATTTCAATCCTGCTTCATCGCATGTGATCCCGGCGTTGATTCGTAAATGTGTACAGGCGGTGGATGAAGGTCGACAAGAAATTGAAGTCTGGGGAGATGGGTCTCCCACCCGCGAATTTCTGTACGTTGAAGATGCTGCAGAAGGTATCTTGCTGGCTACTGAAAAATACAATGATTCTGAACCGGTTAACCTGGGTTCCGGTTTTGAGATCAGTATCAAAGATCTGGTTCAACTTATCGGCAAGCATACCGGCTATCATGGTACTTTCAAATGGGATACTGCCAAACCAAACGGCCAACCTCGTCGCTGCTTGGATACATCTCGTGCTAAGAAATTCTTTGGTTTTGAAGCGCAAATGACTTTTGACGAAGGACTGAAGCGAACCATTGAGTGGTATCAGGAAAATAAGGGAAGGATCAAATAATCTAAAATGCCTGCAATGAATGAACCACGTTCCATTGTGATAAAACCATCCAGGGGATGGGCAGCGTTGAATCTGAAAGATCTATGGAACTACCGTGAATTGATTTATTTTTTCACCTGGCGTGATCTCAAAGTTCGTTATAAACAGACATTGTTAGGTGCTAGCTGGGCAGTTCTTCAACCTTTCCTCACCATGGTTGTT
This sequence comes from Chloroflexota bacterium, assembly GCA_012798455.1. Taxonomy (GTDB): domain Bacteria; phylum Chloroflexota; class Anaerolineae; order Anaerolineales; family Anaerolineaceae; genus UBA4781. The sequence continues at coordinate 33,293 of JAAZNC010000015.1, forward strand.
TTTAGTATCTTCTTTGGAGGATTGGCTAAAGTACCTTCTGATGGTGTGCCGTATCCGATCTTTTCCTATACGGCACTCATTCCATGGACACTTTTCTCAAAAGCCTTGCAGGATGCCAGCCGTTCCTTGGTTTCCAGCGCAAATATTATCTCAAAAGTTTATTTTCCCCGGCTGATCCTGCCGCTTTCATCCACCCTGGCGGGATTGGTGGATTTTGTGATCGCCTTTGTAGTGTTATTGGGAATGATGGTCTTCTATGGCATTACCCCAACTGCCAATATCTGGATGCTGCCAATATTCGTCTTGCTGGCATTAATAACCGCTATTGGTTTTGCCTTATGGCTTTCTGCATTAAATGTTATGTATCGTGATGTGGGTTATATCATTCCCTTTTTAACCCAATTTTGGATGTACATCACTCCGATTGCTTATCCGGCTTCCATGGTTCCTGAACAGTGGAAGATCTTGTATGCACTTAACCCGTTGACCGGTGTTGTGGAGGGATTTCGCTGGGCATTATTGGGCACGGGAGAAGGACCGGGTATTTCATTGTGGATTTCGGCTGGTATTGCCATTCTTGTTACAATTTCCGGTTTGTTCTATTTCCGCAGAATGGAACGTAAATTCGCCGATATGGTTTAACGGATGAAAGAGAATATTGATGAGTAAAACAGCCATACGAGTTGAGAATCTGGGCAAGCGCTATAACATCGGAGCACCGCAGATAAAATACCAGACCTTGCGAGATAAATTATCCGAAGGACTGAAGCACAGAGAAAAACGGGAAGATAGTTTTATCTGGGCGTTGAAAGATATTTCTTTTCAGGTAAAAGAGGGCTCTGTATTAGGTGTGGTAGGACGCAATGGAGCAGGCAAAAGCACACTACTGAAAATATTATCTCGGGTCACCGAGCCAACCGAGGGTTTGGTTGAGATTCGCGGGCGAGTCGGTTCATTACTTGAGGTGGGCACCGGTTTTCACCCTGAATTAACTGGTCGAGAAAACATTTTCCTTAATGGTGCCATTTTGGGCATGAAACGCACCGAGATAGAAAAAAAATTCGATGAAATTGTGTCATTTGCAGAAGTCGAAAAATTCATAGACACGCCGGTGAAACGTTATTCCAGTGGTATGTATTTGCGGCTGGCATTTGCGGTGGCAGCCCATCTCGAACCAGAGATCTTGGTAGTAGATGAAGTGCTGGCGGTAGGAGATGCTGAATTCCAGAGGAAATGTCTCGGTAAAATGAGTGATGTCGCACAGGAAGGGCGCACCGTTCTGTTTGTGAGCCATAATATGTCTGCAGTTTTGCGTTTGACGCAAGAAACTTTGGTGATCGATCATGGTCAGTTATTGATGCGCGGACCCACTCCTGAAGCTATTGATTATTACCTATCCAAAGGTCTGACTGAAGAAGGGCAGAGGATCTGGCAGGCTGCAGAGATCGCCACTGCCCATAAACCATTTCGCCCCATTGCGATCCGTGTGCTTGATAGAAGCGGGAATATTTCAGAGACCATTCGTTCAGTTGAGCCATTTACCATTGAGATCGAATATGAACTCGAAAAACCACTGAAAGGATTGAGGGTTGGGATTTATCTATTGACTACCCGTGGAGAATATATTTTTACTTCGTTTGATACCGATGACACAAAACAATATGAGGAGATGACAGTACGAGAAGCTGGCAGATATATCAGCCGCTGCGAAATACCGGGGAATCTGCTCAATGAAGGACGTTACGTAATTGGGATGAATGCCAGTACCTATATGATCAAGCGCTACTTCCAGGACGATCAGGCTTTATTATTTAGTGTTGATCCTGCTGGTGCCCCGGGCATGCAGTGGGTCGAGACCAGGTTGGGTCCAATTCGCCCTGCCTTAAACTGGAAAATTGAAAATTTCAGAGACGGTGGAATACATAATGGAAAATAAAGAACCCTCCCAGAGGAAAGTCAAAGAACTGATAAAAAATATCCTTGGTGAAGTACCGCTTACTGCCGAACTGTACTGGTTGGTCCGAAGTCGGGGAAAGGGATTTCATAGTCGATTTTCATTAGAAAATCTCAATAAAAACATTCCTGATATGATTGAATATTTAGGAGAAAACCGGGTTGAGAATCCTAAACAAAAGAGAATCTTGGTTTTCGCCACCCTGCATTTCTGGATTTCCCATGCTTCTTTGATCAGCGCTGCACTGGCTGTGTTGGGACATGAAGTCTATTTGGGCTATCTTCCATATCATGATTGGCGAATTTCTATGAATCGCTTTGACCTGCGCAGGCAGAATCTATATGCCCAGAATATTTTGAAGAAGTTGGGTCCTTATGTCAAAGCATTTTCTTTCTTAAATGTATATGCGGGTTATAAAATGCTTCCCCCAGAACTAATGCAACAGGTTGAACAAATTTCACGTTTTGATACTATGTATACCCTTCAGGTCGAGGACGTGGATACTGATGAATCTGTTTATAAGGTTCGGATGGAACGCAACAGTAGTACCGCACGAAGTGCATTGTCTTGGATGACCTCCAATAAACCGGATGTTGTGGTGGTTCCCAATGGGACGATCCAGGAATTTGCAGTTGTTTATGAGGTGGCTCGATTCCTGAATATTCCGGTTGTTTCCTACGAATTTGGAGATCAGCGCCAGCGTGTATGGATTGCCCAAAATGCCAAAGTGATGAACCAGGAAACTGATGCCTTATGGGAAGCTTATCATGAGAGACCTTTGGATCGTGGGGAACTGCGTAAGATCCATGAACTTTTTGAATCTCGTCGCAAAGCATCCATTTGGAAGAATTTTTCACGTTTATGGCAACGCGCTCCAGCAAAAGGGGTTGCCCAGGCTCGTAAGGAGTTGGGATTAGATGATTCCCGACCAGTGGTGCTGCTGGCGACCAATGTGCTTGGAGACAGTCTGACACTTGGACGCGAAGTGTTTTCCCATACTATGGAAGAATGGATTGTTCGCACACTGCAGTACTTTGTCGGAAAACCGAATGCACAATTGGTGATACGAGTTCACCCGGGTGAGATGCTCACTCATGGTCAATCCATGGTTGATGTCATAGAACACGTTCTACCTGATCTGCCTGAACATATCCATCTTATCAAACCGGAGGATTCTACGAATACCTATGATTTGATCGCAGCTGCTGACCTGGGGTTGGTGTATACCACGACGGTCGGTATGGAAATGGCGATGAGTGGAGTGCCGGTGATAGTGGTAGGGAATACACATTATAAAGGAAAAGGTTTTACAAAAGATCCCCAATCATGGGTCAAGTATTATAAATTGATCGGCTCGATCCTCCAGGATCCAAGTGGTTATCGTTTGTCAGATGAAGAGATCGAATTGGCATGGGCGTATGCTTATCGTTTCTTCTTTGATTTCCCGCGTCCTATTCCTTGGCATCTGATGAGCATGTGGGAAGATTATGAACAGAACCCATTATCAAAGGTGTTTTCGAATGAAGGGCGTAAGGAATTTGAGATGACATTTCGCTACCTGGCAGGTGAATCGCTGGATTGGTCTGCGATTCGAGACGGGAAGGAAAAGTAGTTTTATGCGAAAAGAGTTTGATATCCAGGAAGTTAAATCTTTTTATGATAGTGTGGGTTGGCAGATAACCGAAGATGGAGTCTACCAGAACGCCCGCTATGAAGATTTACGACCTGTTTCTCGTGAGTATATCCATAAATGTCATTTGCGCATTAACCGGCATATTTCCCATAAAGGAAAATATCTTCTAGATGCCGGCTCTGGACCGCTCCAATATCCTGAATACCTCACTTACTCTCAAGGTTATACCTACCGTGTTTGTTTGGATCTTTCCCATGTGGCATTACTGGACGCCCGTCAGCACATCGGTTCTCATGGACTCTTCGTCGTTGCAGACGTGGCAAATTTACCTTTCACTGATGCTAGCTTTGATGATGTGGTCTCATTACATACTTTTCATCATCTTCCATTGGAAGGACGAGAGAAAGCCTATGCAGAAGTGTTCAGGATGCTTAAACAAGGATCCCGTGCGGTGATCGTGAATGGATGGAACCACTCACCATTGATGGACCACGCCAGATTACTGGTGCAAATTTGTGATCGAATTTTTATTCGCGATGACAAATCAAAAATACCCGATCCTCCAAAAAGTACAGAAAGTGAGCCCATTGCCAAGGGTAATGCACCTGCCGTTCCAAAAGGCACTTTTGTTGAGAAATTCGATGCGAAGTCATTTAAAAAAGAGATACTACCCCAATTCAATACGGAGATTTTGGTCTGGCGATCGGTTAGTGTGCGATTCTTACGGTCAGTTATTCACCCAGGATGGGGTGGAAAATTTCTTCTACGGATCTTGTATAAGTTAGAAGAGTGGTTTCCACATTATTTTGGTGAAAAAGGGCAATATCCGTTGATCATTATGAAAAAGAAAGAAGAATGAGGAAAAAAGTATGGTGGACTGGAAGGACAAAGTAATTTTGGTTACCGGTGGAACCGGTTCATTTGGAAGAAAATTCATCGAGATAATGTTGAATGAATTCCACCCTGCAAAGCTGATTGTTTATAGTCGTGATGAACAGAAACAACATGAAATGCGGCAGATGGGTTTTCAACATGAAAACCTACGATATTTTATTGGCGATATACGCGATCTAGAACGCTTGCGTCGTGCATTTCAAGGGGTAGATTTTGTTGTGCATGCCGCAGCTTTAAAACAAGTGCCTGCCTGTGAATACAACCCAATGGAAGCTGTTAAGACAAATATTCTTGGCAGCAGTAATGTCATTGATGCTGCACTGGATGCAAATGTCAAGCGGGTAATTGCGCTCAGCACCGATAAAGCAGTGAATCCCATCAATCTGTACGGTGCCACGAAATTAGCAGCTGAAAAACTCTTCGTTCAAAGCAATGCGTATGCTGGTGGTAGGGAGACCAGATACGCATGTGTGCGTTATGGGAATGTAGTCGGCAGCCGTGGAAGTGTGGTTCCAGTATTCCTGCGTCAACGAAAAACTGGCAAGATCACCATCACTGATGAACGTATGACTCGATTTTGGATATCTCTCGAACAAGGTGTGCGTTTTGTAATTCGTTGTCTTGAGGAGATGTATGGCGGGGAAGTTTTTGTGCCTAAGATTCCCAGTATGAAAGTTATCGATCTTGCCAGAGCAGTCGCTCCGGAGGCTGAGATCGAAATCATTGGCATCCGCCCGGGTGAAAAGTTGCACGAGGTTTTGATTTCTGAGGATGAAGCCAGGACTGTCATTGAATTGGATGATATGTACGTAGTGCAACCAGCCGCGGCTTTGTGGTTTGGTCGCGAATGGGAAAGCAAGGGAGAACCGATTGATGATGATTTTCGTTATGTCAGCAACACCAACTCGGATTGGTTAAATGTGGATGATATTCAAAAATTCATCGCCCCCTTTGAGAATCCCACTGAGAGATAACTGAGAATTTCCAGATGCGCATATTGTTGACAGGAGCAAGTGGATTACTGGGATTGAATTTCGGTCTGCGTTTTGCTTCAGAGCAGCAGATCACCGGTGTGGTCTATTCCCATGCATTCACGCAAACCCCATTTTCGATGATCGTTACGGATCTCTCACAAGAACGGAATGTCGATAAATTGATCGAAAATAGTAAACCAGATGTGGTGATCAATTGCGCAGCTATAGCGAACTTGGAAGAATGCGAAAAGAAACCACAGGAAGCTCACATGCTTAACGGTGAATTTCCTGGCTGGCTGGCGGAAAAATGCGATAACCTAAGTATCAAACTGGTTCATATTTCCACCGATGCTGTGTTTGATGGAAAGAAAAAAGGAAAATATAACGAAACTGATATTCCCAAGCCAATGAGCGTGTATGCACAAAGCAAACTGGCTGGCGAACAGGCAGTGCGGCAGATTGACCAAGATGCGCTCGTGCTGCGTGTCAATTTTTATGGTTTTAGCTTCAGCGGGCGGCGTAGTTTGGCAGAATTCTTTTTACGCAATCTAGAAAATGGGGCACCCGTCAAAGGCTTTACAGACGTTTTCTTCTGCCCATTATATGTAATCGACATGGTGGAATATTTGATGCAGGCGGTCGAAAAACAACTCCGCGGTTTGTATCATTTATGTAGTGTGGAATCGTTGAGCAAATATGATTTTGGTTTGCATATCGCCCGAGTTTTTAACCTTGATGCAAATTTGATCTCACCTATCACGGTGTCGGATGTCGATTTCATCCAGGCCCCCCGTTCGAAAAATCTGGTTCTTGATACGGGCAAAATCGAACAGGCTCTTGGTAGGGCAACCCCATCCCAAGCAGAGGGACTTGCCCGTTTTCATCATGATTTTCAGGATGGATATGCTATGAGATTACAAACTCTTGTTTAGGTCTTCCAATATGAAAGGAGTATGAATGACTTTTAAAATCGGTACTCATGAAATCGGAATGGATCACCCAACCTACTTTATTGCAGATATTGCAGCCAATCATGATGGAGATTTGGAACGCGCAAAAATGTTGATCCGTTTGGCAAAAGAGGCCGGCGCAGATGCTGCCAAATTCCAGAATTTCCGTGCTCCCAAGATCGTTTCGGATTATGGGTTTAAATCATTGGGTGGACAGCAATCTCATCAGGCAAAATGGAAGAAATCAGTTTTTGAAGTTTATAAAGAAGCTTCAGTGCCCTCCGATTGGACACCCATATTAAAAGAAGAATGTGACAAACAAGATATCGATTATTTCTCTTCCCCCTACGATTTTGAAGCAATAGACATGCTGGAGAAATTTGTTCCGGCATACAAGGTTGGCTCTGGGGAGATCGATTGGATCGAGACCCTCATCTATATGGCACTAAAGGGAAAACCCCTGATTATCGCCACCGGTGCTGCCAATATTGGTGAGGTGCAGAGAGCGGTGCATGCCGTTTTGGCAGTAAACAAAGATCTGGTTTTGATGCAGTGTAATACCAATTACACTGCTAGTTTGGAGAACTTCAAATATATCAATTTGAATGTGCTTAGAACCTATGCTACCATGTTTCCTCAAGTGATTCTGGGGTTATCCGATCACACCCCCGGGCATGCCACCGTGTTGGGTGCAGTTACGCTGGGAGCGAGAGTGATCGAAAAACATTTTACTGACGATAATAACCGCGAAGGTCCTGATCATGCTTTTGCAATGAATCCGAAAACCTGGGCAGAAATGATCGAAAATACCCGCCAATTAGAGCAGGCGCTCGGTTCAGCTGATAAGTTTGTAGGTGAGAATGAAAAGGAAACGGTCATCATTCAGCGCCGCTGCTTACGCACTGCCCGTGATATTAAAGCTGGTGAAGTATTTACCCGTGAGATGATCGACGTCCTGCGCCCTGCCACTCCCGGTGCGATCTTACCTGACCAGCTCCAGTCGGTACTTGGACTGCGTGCCATAACAGCGATTCCCTTCGGGAAAGAATTACGCTGGGCTGATTTACAGGAATAAAAGGATTTCGAGATTGCGCGTTTTATACTGTTCTCAAGATTACTGCCCGCATGACCACCGTTTTCTAAAGGCACTGGCAGAAACGGATTACGAGATCTATTGGCTCCGGTTGGAAGATAGACAGCGCGCTCTGGAAGTTCGCGATCTCCCTGAAAAGATTCAGGTGGTATCCTGGCGGAAAAAGAATACGCCGGTCCATTGGTGGCAGTATCCCGATCTGAGAAAACGGTTTCAAACCACTATTCGAACACTCCACCCCGATTTGGTGCACGCTGGTCCAATCCAACCTGTCAGTATCCTGCCTGCTATGATGGATTACCATCCGCTGGTGAGCATGTCTTGGGGATTTGATATGCTGCAGGATGCAGATAGAAATGCATTATGGCGCCAGGCTACCCGTCATGTATTGGAGAAAACCGATTGGTTGTTCTGTGATTGCCAAACAGTAAAAGAAAAAGCAATCCGCAGTGGTTTTCAGGCTGAGAAGGTAATTGTGTTTCCATGGGGAGTGGATCTTGAACTTTTCAAGCCAGAAGGCGAAACTCGCGATTTGCATCACGGCTTGACTTTCCTTAGTACCCGTTCATGGGAACCACGTTATGGTATTGATATTGTTTTAAAGGGATTTGCGGCAGCATTACAAAAGAGGAAAGATCTGAAATTGATCATGTTAAGCAGCGGCTCACAGGCAGAATGGGTACGTGCTTTCATACGTGATCATCAGCTTGAACAGAATATCGAGTTGCGTGGGCAGATTAACAATGATGAATTGATTTCCATTTATCACCAGGCAGATGTATATTTAAGTGCCTCGCATGTTGATGGATCCTCTGTAGCGTTGATGGAAGCATTGGCAAGTGGAACCCCCGCACTCGTATCCGACATCCCTTCAAACCTTGAATGGGTACAGGATGGTGAGCAGGGTTGGACATTCCAGGATAACAATGCAGATGATCTGACGTGTAAGGTTTTAGAGATTGGTGACCATCAAAGTGACCTGGTTCGAATGTCATATAATGCCAGAAAAACAGCTGAAGAAAAAGCGGATTGGAATAAGAATAAAGCGATCATGCTTTCTGCCTATCAGATGATTTTAGAAGGATGATGCGTGAACGAAAAGAAAATTGTTGCTATTGTTCAAGCCCGCATGGGATCCAGCCGTTTGCCAGGGAAGGTACTGCGAGATATTTCTGGGAAACCAATGCTGGCATGGGTCGTGGAGAGAGCCCGTAAGGCAAACACGCTTTCAGAGGTGATGGTTGCGACAACTACCGATAAGGATGATGATCTGATCGCCCAAGTGTGCGATACGATGAAAGTGGCGTGTTTTAGAGGAGATATATATGATGTTCTGGACCGCTATTACCAGGCTGCCAGAGAAATACAGGCAGATGTCATTATCAGGTTGACAGCCGATTGCCCGCTCATCGATCCCAGATTGGTCGACCTGGTGGTAGAAAAGTTCATTGAGGAAAAAGTGGACTTTGCTGCCAATCGCTTACCTCCTCCTTTTGAAAGAACCTATCCCATCGGGTTGGATGTGGAAGTGGTCTCATTTTCCGCGTTGGAACGTACATGGCGTGAGGCTACAGAGAAACACGAGCGCGAGCATGTTTTACCATATCTGTATGATGTTCCTGATCGTTTCCATATTTATATTGTCAACAATGAAATAAATTATGGATCCTATCGCTGGACGGTGGATACAGAACCAGATCTTCAATTTGTGCGTGCGGTTTTTGCACTGTTGCCTGATCGAGAACGGTTTTCGTGGACAGACGTGTTGAAAATTATCAAAGACCATCCAGACTTGACTGCGATCAATGCTGGTATTTCTCATAAAACCTATATGGATGTGGATTCAAGAGCCGAGAAGGATTCGTTGAAAGATGGCTAAACCCATGATCACTTTTTTTTCTGCACCCAAACCTTTTACCAATCCCCACATCAATACCATCCAACGCAATGCCATTCAATCCTGGATAAGGTTAGGCGACAAAGTACAGGTATTATTGTTGGGAGATGATGAAGGAGTAGATAGGGTAGCCAGTGAATTTAAAGTCCCTCATCTTTCCCAGGTGCGTTGTAATGAAAAAGGAACACCGCTGATCAGTTCTATGCTCGAACTGGCACGGGAACATAGCAACAGTCCCTTCTTATGCATCATCAATACGGATATTTTGGTCATGCCGGATATGTTAGATGGGCTTGAGAAAGTTGCCAATCTCTATAAGAGATTTCTCCTGGTTGGGCAGCGTTGGGATCTGGAAGTAAACGAATCGCTTCAAACCACAGAGGATCTATTTGGACATGTTGGCGAGTTGATTAGAAGATATGGGCGGCTGCATCCGCCCATGGGCAGTGATTATTTCATCTTTCCCCGTACCTGCTTCACTCATATACCAGATTTTGCGATCGGTAGGGCGGGCTGGGATAACTGGATGATCTTCAAGGCACGGTTGGAAGGTTGGATAGTTGTAGATGGAAGTCAAGATATCACCATTGCCCATCAAGACCACGATTACAGCCACCTAAGCGGGGGATTACCCCATTACCGCCAACCTGAAACTGCTGCCAATGTGAAACTGGCGGGTGGCGACCATACCATCTTTACTTTACATGACGCTCAAGCAAAACTGGTCGACGGGTCAATTCAAAAAATTCCTTTAACTTGGAAGCGTTTCTGGCGTCAGATAGAGATCTTTCCCATCACATTCTTTAAAAGCAAGACTTTAAGCCAGATATCATATTTTCTGTTTCACCCGCGTAAAACGTACCTGGCATTTCGTAGATTAGTGCATGAGTCTTTGCATCGAAATGATAAATAGCTGGTTGATCCTTTGGGAAAGGATTAATTCATGCATTCCTCGCCATAATTGAATTCTTCTAAATTCCAAAGATCATTCATAGTTCCACTGCTGGCACTAAATCCACATAGATCATTGCGTGCCAGACTGATGTCACTTTGGTAATAGAGTGGAATAAGGGGCAGATCACGAAAATGATCTGATGATTGTGTTGTGATTTCACAATCCTGCCTGACATAGGATAGTTGATCCAATCCTGGAAAGACAATTGGATTCCATGGACTATCGAGAACATCACATGGAAAATCGGATGAAATTTGATGGGTGAAGAACATGAGATCAAACTCCATTGAGTTAATCGGACCTGATTCTGAATAATACTCACTTGCCTCGAATAAGTGGATGTTCATTTGTACTCCACAATCTTGTAGGGATTGTTGGACGATTTGAGCTTCTTTTATAGTGAAATCATCATTCAAAATATCCATATTTAGTATTAAAGTTGTGCCGTTTGGAATGGCGTCGATTTCGTGCGCAGTGCGTGGGGTTTCGGGATTTTGATCTTCATCGATCCACCCCATTTCTTCCAGCATCCTTCGGGCTGTTTCAGTAGAATATTCACTGTTGTCGGATTTCTCATATGGAGAAGTGACATTGTATGTTGGAAATGCGATCGAATAATTTACTTTGCTGTTCAAAAATTCCCTATCGATACACATGGATAATACCGGCTGTAGGGCATGATTGATTTGTTTTTGGGGATTCAACCAGATTCCATTTAACATATAATTGGGCTTCATGAAAACTTGAATTGCTGGGGTCATGTAGTAATGAAGCAGATAATCGAACATATCATACTGATCTGAGAAATCGACACTTGCATCGATGAAATCACATTGATCCAAATAGATGGTTTCCCCATCCGGACTCCAGTTGTATTCCAGAATTTCAAACGGTGCATAATCGAAATCCAGGGAAGCAAGGTTGGTATCTCCTTGATTTGAAATGAAACGGAACTCCAGTTCATCAAAATAAGGAAGACCATCGCTGGCACGGAAATAGTTGGGATTTTTTTCTAAAATAATAGAATTGTCCTGCCATTCTTTGACCATATAAGGCCCCCACCCCAGTGGGAATTGATTGGTAAGTGCAGCATCTAGAATCTCAGATTCAGAAAGATTTTCCCATACATGTTTTGGCAGCGGGGAGAAGAAATAGGTGGGGCTATTTGATGGGATTAACCCAGGTAAGAGAGATGCGGTAATCGTTGATCCCTCACCAGAGTAGCTTGATATTTGATTCACAATAGTTTTAGCATTCGGAGTAGTGGAATTGGATGCTATTAAAAAAGAAAAAACGGAATCATTTGCTGTGAGCGGTTTTCCATCAGACCATGAGATATCCCTGATAAGATGAAATGAGATTGTGGTTTGATCTAGTTCGACGGGACTTTTACCATCCCAGGTGACTGCACAGTCAGATGAGGTGCACCCGATGGGCAGATAGGTTATCCCTGTTTCCAATGTGGTCGGATTGCCGTTTGAATCAAGAAGTTTATCTCCGGGTTTGATCGTTATGCTTGATACCTGCATATCCCCATTTTCAAAAGTTGGTACATTCTCCAAAATTACCGGAACAAAACTGCCTTCGACCACATCAAATGGACCATCATAAATCGTCTGCAAGATGCTCCATTCGACTTGGCTGCTGGCTTTGTAGATGTAGAGAGATTGTGGTGGGTATCCCATGCAAATTGTTAATTTTCTTGGTTCGTGTCGCTCAACGGATACTTGCTGATTATCGATGCCATCAGTAATGGTCGCCTGGTTTATACTCTGGCATGAAACAAAAATACCAGACAGAATAGTGATGATGAAAAGATAAAAGTTCTTTTTTATTGTCATTTTGCGATTATACGATAATTTCCTGAATCTCCCGCAAAGGAGGATCAATCATTCTATGGTAGCATTAACTCGTTTTGGAGTGATAATGCGCGTTGGTCAGAACCCAGCTAAACAAATGAATACAATTACCAAGCCGCACAGAGTTACCGTGGCTGTTTTAAACTATATCCCTTACCAAAAGGGATATTTTTCTGAATCTTTTTTGGTTCTTCAGCGTTGTTTGGGCAGCATTCTGGAAAATACGCAGATGCCATTTGACCTGATGGTTTTTGACAACGGAAGCTGTGCAGAGGTAAAGCATTTTTTACTGGAGTTACAAGCTACTGGCAAGATTCAATATCTGGTCCTTTCAGAGAAGAATGTAGGCAAAGGAGGAGCCTGGGAGTTCATATTTAATGCTGCTCCAGGGGAGATCATTGCGTATAGTGATAACGATGCCTTATTCTATAAGAACTGGTTGAAGGAGAGTGTCAGGGTCTTGGAGGCTTTTCCTAATGTTGGCATGGTCACTGCTCGTGCATTGCGGACAAACCCTGAACTATCGACTAATACGGTAAAATGGGCAAATTCTGAAAAGGATGCTGTGCTTGAACGAGGTGATTTCATTAACTTTGCCGATTTTTATGATTTTTCGGTGACCCTTGGTTATTCTGATGAAAAATTAAGGGAAGAGTATGAATCAAAAACCGATCAGCGTATCACCTATCACGATGTGAGGGCGTTTATTGGAGCAAATCATTTTCAATTTATCGGTTGGAAAAAAGTCTTACGGGAATGCCTTCCATTCGATATGCAGAAACCGCTGGGGCAGGCGAGAGAATTGGACGAGAAACTCAATGCTATGGGGTATTTGCGGCTAATGGTTAATGGTTATCTGGTACAAAATATGAGTAACCGGATTCCGGCGGATGACTCCTCCAAATCACAGTTTGTTGTAAAAAAGAAATTCCGTTTCAGGGATATCTGTGTCGTACGAAAGATCTTGCTTTGGATTCATGATTGGATTTTTAACCTTTATTATGAAAAGTGATTCCATGACATTTAATCGTAAAAAGAAATATCGAATTTTCATCAGCGCTGATCATGGCTTGGCGATCGTTTATTTTTTACAGACCCAGGTGGTGCCTGCCCTGATCTACGAAGATGTAGATGTCATACTCTTAACGGATGACGAGTTGGTCCAGAAAATTGGATCTCGTTTTGGTCAGCCCGGTTTAACGATCGAAGGATTGCGTCTGAAAGAAGTGAAGAATTACTTGAATTCTTTTCGACCATCCTATCAGTGGTGGCTGAACTTCTTCAGGCGGGTGGGTGCCTCGAAAAAGATTAACACAGAAGCTCTGGATTCACATGTGCGCCAGGTGGAGGTGGAAGCGACTGGCAAGCGTATGTTTTTTGTGGATTTTATCCGTCTGATCGTTTCAATATTGAGAAATTCTCGTCTGGCACGAAAATGGCTGGTGAAAAAACAGATGAAGTTCGTACCCCAAAATACAGGTATTTATGATGACTTATTTGAAAAATACCACCCTGATCTGGTGGTTGCCAGCACTCCTGGCTGGAGATTGGATCGCATTCTGGTGCGTGAAGCTGCCCAACGCGGCATTCCAACTGCTTCAGTTATTGTTGGATGGGATAATCCTTCCAGCTACAGCCTTAATGGGGGGACAGTGGATTGGATTACCTGCTGGTCGGATATTCAAAGAGAGGAACTGGTTAAGGGTTCGGATTGGAACCCCGCCAGAGTTAATGTCGGTGGCATCCCCTCATATGATGGATACTTTGAGCATAAATGGTTGATGGAAAAGGATGAATATTTCAAATTGCATCATCTTGATCCTGAAAAGAAGTTATTAGGTTATGCCTGCAGTTTTACAACTTTTTCCCCAAATTATCAGAATATAGAAGCGATAATCAATTTAATGCAGTCGGATGAATTGAAAGAACCCTGCCAGTTATTGATCCGTTTCCACCCCAATCATTTCTTGGATGATCCTCTATTTCGCGGTGAAAAAGAGCATATCACCAGATTAGCAAAGGAGAATCCCAATGTTCACCTGGTGGAACCGGTGCCACTGGGCGGTGATTTGGGATATTATTCCGGGGAGGATATGCCTGAGAAATCATCCATGATGGCATATTCGGATATCTTTTTGACGGTTTATTCCACCATGGTGGTGGAGGCATCCATTCATGATACACCGATCATCAGCGTCTGTTTGGATGTGCCAGGCGGGTGGAAAGATTCGAACCGTTTCTATTTACCCCTTTCAACCATTGGGAATTGGCCAACCCATAAACGGTTCATCGAATCTGGCGCCGGAAGGGTGGCGCTAAATTTAAAGGAACTAAAAGAACATATCAATACTTATCTGAAAGAACCTGAGATCGATCTTGAAAAACAGAGGAATTTTATTAAGGACGAATGTACCTATATTGATGCCAGTGCAGGGCGGCGGATTGCCGGATTCCTGCTTTCGCTGATTCGTCAATAAGGAAAGGAAGCAGAAGATATGCCAAGAATAGGAATGAATCCTTCTCGTGGACAAAGCACCGATTACAAACCGGCTAAAGTAACCTTGGTTATGTTGACCTATATTCCCAATGATATCGGTTATTTTGAAAAAAGATTTGAAGTCCTTAGAATCAGCTTAGAAAGCTACATCCAGAACACCACTATCCCACATGACCTGATCGTTTTTGACAACAACAGTAATGCTGATGTTGTCAATTATTTGAAAGATATGCGAGACAAAGATAAGATTGATTATTTGATCCTTGCCAACCGTAACATTGGGAAAATGGGAGCATTACAGATCGCTTTCCGGGCAGCTCCCGGTGAGATCATTGCATATACGGATGACGACGTTTTCTTTTTGCCAGGTTGGCTGGAACATCATCTGGAGGTGCTTGAAACTTATCCCAAGGTGGGTATGGTGACCGGGCTTTACATTCGTCCCCACATGAAAGAAGGAATTGGTTCCGTCATGCGTTTTGCTGAAGGGGATAATGTGGATGTGCGCCGTGGCGACCTGGTCTCCAAAGATCTGCAACTTCATTATACCGAGAATACCGGCAGAACCTGGGAACAGTATCAAAAGGAGACCGAGGGGTTGGAAGATATGGTTCTCACTTACAAAGGTGTCACAGCCCTGGCATCTTCGGGACATTATCAATTTGTGACTCGCAAAGAGGTGATCTTGCGGGCACTCCCTGGCGTCTGGCAAAGCCAACTCATGGGAAAAATGAGAGAACTTGACCTGCAAGTCGATCTGATGGGGTACCTGCGCTTATGTACCCATCCGGCTACCATTCGTTTGTTGGGGAACGTGATCGATCCCGAAATGGCAAAACAAATCAGTGAATACGGTTTCTCAATCACTCCCAGTGACGTAAAAGTCCCAAAAAGAACACTCGGGGCACGCATCATGCGCCTTCCATTCGTGCAGAGGGTGGCGTACTTTTTATACAATCGTTTGTTCAAGGTTATCAATGCATAGATTTGATGAAAATGATGGCTCGACATACAGAGTATACTCATAGAGGATCATGAAGTTCCTTATAGCGGGTTTGGGTTCGATTGGTCGAAGACACTTGCGCAATTTAATTGCGCTGGGTGAGAGGGATATTTTGCTTTTCAGGACCCATCACGTTAACCTGCCAGATGCCGATCTTGCCAGTTTCTTGGTCGAAACCGATCTTCAAAAAGCCTTGGCTACCAAACCAGATGCGGTGATTGTCTCCAATCCGACTTCTCTGCATCTAGAAATTGCAATCCCATCTGCCTCAGCTGGTTGTAGTTTGCTGATGGAAAAACCCCTTAGTGCAAATGAAGAAAGATTATCTGATCTACAGAAAATTCTTGCAGGAAATAAAAGGGAATGTCTGGTTGGTTTTCAATTTCGTTTTCACCCTGCTTTTCAGCAGATCGATCAATGGATGAAAGAAGGAAGGATTGGGAAGATCATTTCTGCTAATGTAATTTGGGGTGAATATCTACCCGGCTGGCATCCGTGGGAAGATTATCGTAATTCATACAGCGCCCGCCAAGATCTGGGTGGTGGGGTGGTTCTGACCCTGTGCCATCCCATTGATTATTTGCGCTGGATGTTGGGTGAGGTGGAAGCGGTTTCAGCGTTTACCGGAAAAGTGAGCGAATTGGAATTGCAGGTGGAGGATATGGCTGAAATTACCATGCAGCATACCGGTGGCACAATCTCCCACATTCATCTGGATTATTTCCGCCAGCCTAAACATCATGATCTAGAGATAGTGGGAAGCAACGGCACAATTTCCTGGGATGAAACGCTGGGGAAAGCCAGTTTATATGATGCGGCTACAGGGAAATGGTTATTCTACGAACCTTCGCCTGATTTTGAACGCAATACATTATTTCTGGAAGAAATGCGCCATTTTCTTGCCATCCTTTCGGGAAGTGCCACCCCGGTTTGTTCTTTGGGGGATGGCATACGGGTGCAGAAGATCATCGCGGCTGTGTATAGAAGTGCAAGTGAAAACCAGCGTAAGATAATATTGTCGGATGATAGAAAATAGGAGTGCCAATCCTGATGAGTGCGGTGGAAGACATTTTTGATCTAAAGGATGAAGTGGTTCTGGTGACCGGTGCTGCAGGGCTGATCGGATCGCGCTTTTGTAAGGTGTTGCTTGAAGCGCATGCCAGTGTCGTAGCGGCTGATTTGAATGTTCAAAAAGTAAATGACATGATAGAGGATTGGGGAGAAAACGAAACCAGGATTAGTGGGATTGAGGTAGACATCACCTCCTCATCATCTGTTAAAAAACTGGTTGAGCAGGTAAATATAGCATTTGGACACCTTGACGTATTGGTGCATTGTGCTGCATTGGACCCCAAGTTTGATCAGGATCACAAGAACGACCACCGTGTGAGTTTTGAGGACTTCCCGCTTGAAATGTGGCAGCAGGCATTGGATGTGAACCTTACCGGAGCGTTTTTATGTGTGCAGGAGGCGGCGCGCGTTATGAAAATGCAGGGGAAGGGCAATATCATACTGATTTCTTCAATCTATGGATTGGTCGGTCCGGATCAGCGTTTGTATCAGGAAGGGTCTTTTAAGCCGCCCTATTATAGTGTTTCCAAGGCTGGTATTTTGGGCTTGACCCGTTATGTGGCTGCCTATTATGCTAACAGTCGTATTCGCATTAATGCTTTAACACCGGGTGGAATTTATAATAATCATAATAAAGATTTCGCCGAAGCCTATTCCACCCGATCTATTATGGGCAGGATGGCGGATATTTCAGAGTTGGATGGTGCCCTGTTGTTTCTTGCGTCCGATGCGTCCAGTTACATGACTGGTGCCAATCTGGTGGTGGATGGTGGTTGGACTGCCTGGTAATATATAAAAAGGATTTGAATGAACAAAAATAGATCAGAGATTCTGGCGGTGATCCCCGCACGAGGGAATTCCAAGAGTATCCCGCGCAAAAATATCAAGGAACTGGCGGGTTATCCGTTGATTGCATATAGTATTGCCGCTGCCAGGCAGTCTGCCAGCGTAACCCGTGTGATCGTCTCTACTGATGATGAGGAGATCGCACAGGTCGCCAAGCAATTTGGGGCAGAAGTTCCTTTCATGCGCCCGGCGGAGTACGCCCAGGACCAGACACTGGATCTGCCAGTGTTCGAACATGCGCTCACCTGGCTGCGCGAACAGGAGGGTTACGTAGCCGATGTTGTCATTCAATTAAGACCGACTTCTCCCATCCGCCCCAGCCATTGCGTGGATGATGCGATCGAGATCCTGCAAACTCATCCGCAGGCAGATTGTGTACGGGGAGTAGTGGTAGCTGGACAAAATCCATACAAGATGTGGCATATTCAATCAGATGGAGCTTTGAGCCCGCTCCTGACCGTGCAGGGAATAAAGGAAGCCTATAATGCGCCCCGTCAAGCCCTGCCGCCAGTTTACTGGCAAACCGGACATATCGATGCCATTCGCCCCGCCACCATCTTGAAAAAACATTCTATGACGGGGGATGTGATCTATCCCTTACTCATCGATCAGTCATTTACGATCGATATTGATACCATGTATGATTGGCAAAATGCCGAACGCTTGATCATGGGCGGTACCCTGGAGATGGTCATCCCTTTAGAAGGGAAAAAGAAATTTCTCCCAAAATTATCCTTGATCTTGCTGGATTTTGATGGTGTGATGACCGATGACCGGGTTTGGGTGGATGAACAGGGGCACGAAATGGTGGCTGCCAATCGGGGGGACGGGTTGGGGTTGGAGTTGGTGCGTAAATATTTGGATATTCCGGTGGTGGTGATATCCAAAGAAAGGAATCCGGTGGTCGCCAAACGGTGTGAAAAATTGCACCTCCCCTATAAACAAGGTATTGATGAAAAAGTGTCCATTATCAAGGCATTAATGTCTGAATATTCAGTCGTGCCGGAACAGGTGGCTTATATCGGGAACGATGTGAATGATTTGGGTTGTTTTGAGCTGGTTGGCTACACGGTTGCACCAGCGGACGCACACGAAATTGTTAGGAATAAAGCGGATCTGGTATTATTGCAGCGTGGTGGGCATGGTGCGGTACGCGAGTTTTGTGACCTATTATTAAGAGAATATTCATAGATTTTTCAAACTTTATTAAATCCTTGCTTTGGCGGTCTATTAAGCTGTCTGGCAGGTTATAATAACTTTCCTGGTGTGAATAAATTCCATGATGGAGAATGTTGAATGATTGATGTCCATTTTTACCAAAAAGTATATGATCTGAAATACCGGTTAATGAAAGGCGAAAAATTCGAGCGCAATTACCTGCTACAGAAACTGGAAGAATTTCGCAGCCCGGAACCGGTGCTCTATAACATCGAAACCACCAATTCCTGCAATATGCGTTGCGAGATGTGCCCGCGTACAACCATGATGACGCGTCCCATCGAAACAATGCAGCCTGAACTTTTCAAGAAGATCATTGATCAAACGCGGCCCTGGACACCTCAGGAATGGACAGACTGGGAAGCATTTGTGACCCAAAATTATGGAATCCGTCCGGATGATATGAGCGAAAATCATTTTTTCTTATACGTCATTCCCAAAGTGATCGTGCTGCATGGTTACGGTGACCCCTTGTTGGATAAACAGATCCCCCAGTATGTGCAGTGGATGACGGAAAAAGGC
The DNA here is from genome assembly GCA_012798455.1 of Chloroflexota bacterium. Lineage (GTDB taxonomy): Bacteria > Chloroflexota > Anaerolineae > Anaerolineales > Anaerolineaceae > UBA4781. The sequence continues at coordinate 52,659 of JAAZNC010000015.1, forward strand.
ATCCCCAGTTATTTCAGTTGCAATCCTGCCAACATCAATATGAAGCGCACCATTGAAACTTTCGAAAATGGGCTGGATTATATCAAGTACTCGATCGAAAGTGTGGAT
>JAAZNC010000114.1 GCA_012798455.1 Chloroflexota bacterium
GAATGCCATGAAATCAGCAAATCCCAACATGCTGGAGTATTTGGTGATCGCTGCTGTGAGAGTTGTCTTTCCATGGTCAATGTGTCCCATTGTCCCTACATTGAGATGGGGTTTCGTTCGATCATATACCTCTTTTGCCATTCTTTTCTTCTCCTTATAAATAATTAATTATTGCTTCTATAACAGAACTTCTTTCGCCATGTTCTCAGGGAGCTGTGTGTAATGATCATATTCCATCGAGAACACGCCTCTTCCCTGCGTAACAGAACGAAGCTCTGTTGCATACCCTGACATTTCAGAAAGTGGCACAAACGCGCGCACTGCTTGCGCATTGCCATGCCGCGCTTCGATACCTGCAATTTCCGCCCTTCTTGAATTGAGTTGTCCCAGCACATCGCCCAAATATTCTTCCGGAATATTCACTTCCACTTTCATGATCGGTTCCAGCAGAACAGCGTGTGCTTTTTCAACACCATCGCGGAAGGCAAAAATAGATGCCATCTTGAAAGCCATCTCCGATGAATCCACTTCATGAAAAGAGCCATCGTAGAATATTACCTGCAAATCAGTGAGCGGATAACCTGCCAATACTCCTGATTCCGCCGCTTCATATACACCTTTTTCAACCGCATTAAAATAATCCTTGGGTACTGCACCACCCTTGATCTCATTGACGAACACGACACCACTTCCCTGTGGTAATGGTTTCAAAGAAAAAACTACATGTCCGTATTGACCATGCCCACCGGTTTGTTTGGCATACTTGTATTCTGCTTTGGGAACTTCGCGCGTGATGGTTTCGCGATATGATACTCGTGGTTTACCCACATTGGCTTGTACATTGAATTCACGGAACATACGATCGACAATGATTTCCAAATGAAGTTCACCCATCCCTTCGATAATGGTCTGCCCGGTGTTCTCGTCTTCATGCACACGAAATGTTGGATCTTCCTCTGCCAACCGCTGTAGTGCTTTCGCCATCTTGTCATTATCTGCTGTTGTCTTAGGTTCGATTGCGACCGAGATAACCGGCTCCGGGAAAGTAATGCGTTCCAATACCACAGGATGATGAGCCTCACAAATAGTATCACCCGTCACAATACTCTTGAATCCCAACACTGCTCCAATATCACCCGCATGCATTTCTTCCACATCTTCGCGGTGATCAGCATAAACGCGGATCAGTCTTCCGATGCGCTCTTTTTTCTCGTTGGAAGAATTATATGCCATCAAGCCCTGTTTGATGGTGCCGGAGTAAACTCTGAAATAAGCCATACGCCCAGCATAGGGATCAGACACGATTTTGAAGATCAATGCACTCATTGGAGCGGAGTCATCCGCTTCCAACAAAATTTCTTCACTATTTTTAGGGTTGGTACCCTTTATTGCCGGTACATCAAGCGGAGAAGGTAGATAATCAATGATCGCATCCAGCAGAGGTTGCACACCTTTGTTCTTCAAGGAAGAACCACAGAACACCGCAGTTACATCATTGGCGAGGATCGCCTTACGCAAGGCATACTTGATTTCATCAATGCTGATTTCTTCTTCATTAATGAATTTCTCCATCAATCCGTCGTCTAATTCGGCAACTTTCTCGATGAGTTGCGATCTCTTAATTTTTGCGGTTTCTAATAGATCATTAGGAATTTCATATTCCTTGGGGGATGAACCCTGTTCATCTTCCCAGATGATCATCTTCATATTTAAAAGGTCAACGACACCTTTAAAATCTGTTTCCTTTCCGATTGCTATTTGCATCTGGATCGGGTTAGCGCCCAGCATATCTTTAATAGTCTGAATCGAATATTCCAGATCAGCACCAACTCTGTCCATCTTATTCACAAAGCAGATCCGTGGCACATTGAACCGGTCCGCTTGTCGCCAGACGGTTTCGCTTTGTGGTTCAACACCTTGCACACCATCGAATACCACTATTCCGCCATCCAATACGCGTAATGAACGCTGCACCTCGGCGGTGAAGTCGATATGCCCTGGTGTATCAATTAAGTTGATCTGATAATCTCGCCAGCTTGTTGTGATAGCTGCGGAAACAATGGTTATCCCCCGTTCCCGTTCCTGTTCCATCCAATCGGTGACGGTAGTGCCATCATCCACTGAGCCAATCCGATAGGTTTTACCTGTGTAGAAGAGAATTCGCTCAGTGGTTGTGGTTTTACCCGCGTCAATATGCGCAATGACACCAATGTTTCGTAATTTATTTAATGGATATTCTCGCGACATATTGTTCACCTGTTAAAGTTCAAATCGATCAAAACCAAGGGATTACACTCGGAAATGAGAAAAAGCCCGGTTTGCCTCCGCCATTTTGTGAGTTTCTTCGCGTTTTCGGATTGCAGTCCCCTGCTCATTTGCCGCGTCCATAACCTCACCCGCCAATTTCTCGGCAAACGATTTCCCGCCTCGAGAGCGGGTGGCATCTAGTATCCAGCGGATTGCCAGGGTTAAACGTCGTTCCGGATCTACTTCCATCGGGACCTGATAGGTCGCGCCACCCACACGTCGTGGGCGCACTTCCATGATGGGTCCTACATTTTTAAAAGCGGCATCTAATACCTCGACTGGTTCTTTCTTGGTTGTTTCTTTGATGATATCCAGTGCATCGTATACCACACCTTCGGCAACACTTTTTTTACCCTGTTTCAAAACATTATTGATCAAAATCTGAACATTCCGGCTGCCGTAGCGGATATCAGGGTCAATTCGTCTTTTTTCTGGTTTTGTTCTTCGCATTCAACTTTCTCCAAATGTTCTTTTCAGAGACCTATTTTGCTTTCTTGGTTCCGTATTTTGAGCGACCTTGGTTTCTAACAGCCACACCGGTCGTATCCAATGCGCCGCGTACCACGTGGTAACGTACACCAGACAGATCTTTAACACGACCACCGCGCACCATTACTACCGAGTGTTCCTGAAGTTGATGCCCTTCACCAGGAATATAAGCGGTGACTTCAATTCCGTTGGTCAGACGTACACGGGCAATTTTCCGCAACGCTGAGTTCGGTTTCTTAGGAGTCATCGTGCGAACCACGGTGCAAACACCACGTTTCTGAGGGGAGCCCGCCAGGCTACGTGATCGCTTCTGCTTGAGGTGGTTCATAGTATAGAGCAAAGCGGGTGCTTTACTCTTTGATTTTTTCTGCTCTCTTCCCTTGCGAATCAGTTGATTAATTGTTGGCACTTTTTATAGCCTCCGATAAATTTTCGTTCTTGATAAAACCAAAGAGCGAGTATATCACAGCGTTTTTTTAGAGTCAATGCAACGCTTAGATTTTATCCTCAAATTTCTCACCCAACCCCAGCAGTCCGGTGGGTAATTTTGGCGGTTTTATCTTTTCTTCATCCTTTCCAAACTTGATCACATCTCCCGAATCCAACTCGGCTTCCACAGCCAATCCCAGGCTCTGCAACTCTTTCACTAAGACCCTGAAACCAGCCGGCAAACTGGGCTCCTCGATCGATTCACCTTTGACAATGGCTTCATAGGAGGTCACACGTCCCTGCACATCGTCCGACTTGATGGTCAGCATTTCTTGCAAAGCATACGCAGCTCCATATGCCTCGAGCGCCCATACTTCCATTTCACCAAAGCGCTGCCCACCGAATTGCGCCTTGCCACCCAGCGGTTGTTGCGTAACAAGACTGTAAGGCCCGGTTGAACGGGCATGTACCTTATCTTCAACCAGGTGATGCAGTTTCATGATCGTCATCACGCCCACCGTTACGGGTTGATCAAATGGAAGTCCGGTATTTCCATCTTTCAAAACCTGCTTGCCAAGAATTGGCATAGGCAATTGTGTATCTTCCATAAAATGTTGTGCTGTTGAACGGATATCTTCTTCAGTAATTTTTTCAGTATTCTTTCCATTCGATTCAAGCCAGACTCGCAAGCAAAAACTGATCGTCCGATTATCTTTCACTTGATCGTGAGGCTTACCAACTTCATTATTTTCAAACGCTACAACCTTATCCGGATTTTGACCGCGATCGCGCAGCCATTCAATTAAGGCTACTTTGCGTGCGAAAATGGGATCTGTCTTGATCTGATAGATATCATATTCTTTGTCATTCAACCACTGTTCAATGTACAGCAATCTGACTTCATCGTCATCTTGCAACATCTCTGCCGAATAATCTTGTTCTTTAACCCAATCCCAAGCTTTTTCGCCAATTTGTTTCCAAGCATAGTCCATTAACCAGGCGCGTGCTAGTTCAGCTTCGATCTCGAATTCGTCGGCGCCGTCGAAAACCGGGGTAAGAGCACGGAATCCTAACCGCAGTGATGCCCAACCCAGATGGGTTTCCAGCACCTGTCCGATGTTCATACGTCCGGGCACTCCCAATGGGTTCAAGATGATATCGACCGGTTCTCCATTCTCAAGAAAAGGCATATCTTCTACCGGAACTACTTTTGAAACGACCCCTTTATTTCCGTGCCGTCCAGCCATCTTGTCACCAGCGGTGAGTTTGCGAAGCTGCGCCACTGAAACGCGCACCATTTTATCCACACCTGCCGGCAGGTCCGTATTGTCTTTGCGGGTGAAAATTTTTACCTCCACCACCTTTCCGCGTTCACCATGCGGCATGCGCAGGGAAGTATCGCGTACATCGCGTGATTTTTCACCAAAGATGGCACGTAGCAGTCTTTCTTCTGGGGTTAATTCTTTTTCACCTTTAGGTGTGATTTTGCCAACCAAGATATCACCAGGTCCCACTTCGGCACCGATACGTACGATGCCGTTTTCATCTAAATCACGAATGGCGTCATCACCTACATTGGGAATGTCACGCGTAATCTCTTCCGGACCCAGTTTGGTATCACGTGCTTCCACTTCATATTTCTCAATATGGATGGAAGTGAATTTATCATTTTGTACCATTCGTTCCGAGATAAGAATGGCATCTTCATAATTGCCACCCTCCCATGATACGAATGCCACGACAGCATTCTGCCCCAGTGCCAGTTCCCCTTCTACTGTAGAGGAAGAATCTGCCAAGATATCGCCTTTTTGAATACGTTGTCCTTTCACCACCAGCGGGCGCTGGTCAATGCAAGTGCTCTGGTTGGAACGCTGATATTTTTTCAGTAAATACTCATGAACACCTTTGTCTGTGCGAACACCGACGCGTTTCCCAGTTACCGAGACAACGTCGCCATCTTCTTCAGCGATCAGCACCTGCCCCGAATCTTTGGCAGCATATAATTCCATGCTGGTAGAAACGCGAGGTAAATCGGGTTTTAATAAAGGAACCGCTTGAGCCTGCATGTTCGAACCCATCAGTGCACGGTTTGCATCATCATGCTCGAGGAATGGGATCAACGCTGCACTGATACCCACGATCTGATTCGGTGCCACATCCATGAATTGGATCCTCTCCGGGGAGGAGAAAATGAAATCAGAATGGTAACGACACGAAATACGGTCGCGGACGAATTCATTGTATTCATTTAACTGTGTGTTCGCTTGAGCAATGATGAACTTATCTTCCACATCTGCCGGCAGATAATCAATTTCGTCCGATACAAAACGCGTGACCGGGATCATATCCAAAGACTTGCTGATTTTCTTGATCTCAGCGAGGTGCTCTTCCTTGATACGCGTGCCTTTGCGAATGATGACTTCATCATTTTTAGGATCACGGATGGATTCTGCCAGTTCGCGTCCCAACAATGCAGGATTATCCGCTTTCAATTCGGTGACCACCTTACGATAAGGTGTTTCGATGAACCCGTATTGGTTCACTGTAGCATAAGATGCCAGGCGCCCGATCAAACCAATGTTTGGACCTTCGGGTGTCTCGATCGGGCAGATACGTCCGTAGTGTGAATGGTGCACATCGCGCACATCAAAACCAGCGCGCTCCCTGCGCAGACCACCCGGACCTAACGCCGAAAGGGTACGTTTGTGGCGCAACTCAGCTAGCGGATTAGTTTGATCCATGAATTGCGACAATTGACTGGAGCCATAGAATTCACGCAGGGCAGCCACCAACGGGCGAATATTGATCAGGTTCTTAGGATCCACTTTATCCTGCTCGCGGATAGACATCCGTTCCTTGATAACTCGCTCCATGCGGCGCATGCCGATGCGTAGTTTGTTCTGGATCAGTTCACCCACAGTCTTTACGCGGCGATTCCCCAGATGATCAATATCATCCTTATCTTCTATCTCATTGTTGATCTTGATCATACGGCGCACCAGATAGACAATATCCCATTTGGTAATAGTGCGCTGGTTAATCGAAACGTAATTTTTGATATCGAGCTTCTGATTTAACTTATAACGTCCCACGTTTTCGAGATCGTAATGACGTTGGTCAAAAAGTTGCTCTTCTAAAAACTCTTTCGCATTATCAATTGTAGCGGGGTCACCCGGTCTCATCCTGCGGAAGAATTCCAGTAATGCCAGCTCCGAGATGGTCTTCCCATCTGAGAAATCCCATTCTGGCTCTTGGTGGAAAGTGCTCGGGATGAACAGGCGATCCGGATCGGTATCAATATCGTTGAACAGAGAAATTAATTCCTCGTCCGTTCCGAATTTTAATGGCGATTGTCCCAATCCATCGTGAACTGCTGCCAATGCCCGTAAAAAAATAGTGATGGGTACGGTACGCTTGCGGTTGAATTTCAAAATAATGTAATCATTTTTTCTGGTTTCGAATTCCATCCAGGCGCCACGGTCAGGAATCAACTTGGCTGTTGCCAGTCGTTTACCTGTTGCGCGATTGATGGGAGCATCAAAATAAACACCTGGCGAACGGATGAGCTGAGACACCACTACCCGTTCGGAGCCGTTGATGATGAATGTACCTTTATCAGTCATCATCGGGAATTCACCCAGATAGATATCTTCTACGATAGGTTCGGGAACCTCAGCTCCAGCTAATAAAACTTTCACATATAGCGGGCTGGAATAAGTAAGATCTTTTTCTGTGCATTCCTCAATGGAGTTTTTGGGGGCTTCAAACCAATATTTCAGTCCCCATTCTTTGCTTGTATCTGATTTGCCGGGGAAGAATAATTTCACTCCCCCGTTATAAGACTCGATGGGAGATATTTCATCAAAGAGGTCTGCCAGACCCTCATCGAGCAACCGATCGAATGATTCTTTTTGAACCTGGATAAGATTTGGAATTTCAAGAACTTTCGGAATTCGGGAATAATTCTTTTCAGGCATTTCAAGACCCATGTAGCGCTCCTGCAGGTTTATCAATTAAATACATTACAAAGCCATATCTATGGCAAACCAATATTTTATCAAGTATGCATATATTGGTCAAGCACTCATTCCGAGACTGTTGAAAAAGAAGTGACAAAATTGACAAAGGGGGAGAGATTTAATAGAATAGGGGGAACAACAGCAGCGAGGGAAGCATGGCACACGAACACTTCATCGAGACGGGGGAAGGTACCTTTTATGGGGAATACATC
>JAAZNC010000115.1 GCA_012798455.1 Chloroflexota bacterium
CAGTAATCAAGTGCAAAAGTGAACCTTGTGTCATGTTGAGCGTCTGAGAGATTTCTAAATCACACATCATTGGAACAAAACTAATAATTCAATCCACTTCCATCTGTTGTAAAATAGCATAAAAGTTCTATGAATAAACTATTGGATCAATTGAAATCCCTGGGAGTGGAACTGGGGGCAGAGAAAACAGAATTCAAACAGCGCGAAAAGCTCGATCTGCCCGCTCTGCTGGGTGGAGAATGGCTCGAAACACCCTACGGAAGAACGCTGCATATCCAGCAAGACCTGGAACTGAATGCCGTACAGGGCAAAATACCCCTGCAATGCACTAAAATCGCAAGCAATGTGCTGGAACTCTTCAACATCTCTCATGTATTAGAAGAATCCGCCATTTCTCCCACCCGGATCTGTTTTTTCGACACCGAAACCAGCGGTCTGAACATCGGTAGCGGCACTTTTGTGTTTCTGAGCGGTTTCAGCCATTTCATGGAAGATGGCAGTGTGCGTGTGGATCAGTTTTTCCTCCCTCATCCATCCGAAGAGAAAGCTTTTATTCATGCCGTGCAGGAATTTCTAACCAGATATTCCATTCTCTCCTCCTACAATGGCAAGGGTTTTGACGTGCCCATGCTGCGCTCGCGCTTCATTTTGAACGAAATGGAAGACGATGGCTTGGAAAAGACCCATCTGGACCTGCTTTTTCTTGCCCGCAGCTTGTGGAAAAGACGGCTGGCTTCCTGCCGGCTGGTGGAGATCGAGGAATCCATCTTGCACTTCAGTCGCTCCGGACAGGATGTGCCGGGCTGGTTGGTTCCGATCCTATACCAAGATTACCTACGGGAAGGAAAATCGGAACCGCTCAAGGATGTTTTGTACCATAATGCCCAGGATGTGATCTCGCTGGCAGCCCTGTTCAATGTAATACATGCCATGTTGAATGATGAAAGAGAAACATATAACATTGAAGAAACCGATGATTTCGCTTCTCTGGGATATCTATATGAGAAATTGATAAAATTTGACCTTTCTGCTTCCTATTTTAGGACATATTTTGCAGAAAAGGGAAATAACGCCGCGCCTGAAGTGCTGTATGATTATGCTTGGATGCAACGCCGTCAGGAAAATTGGAGTGAAGCACTTACATATTGGCAGCGTGCCGCTTCTCAGGCTCATTATCCATCCATGATCGAGTTGGCGAAATATTATGAACATCAAGCCAAGGATCTGGAGCAAGCTCTGTTCTGGACCAAAAAAGTACAGGATGCAGGTAAAATAGAACAGGATATGATCGTGAAGGATGATATCCGTAAACGAAAAGATCGATTGGACAGAAAATATGGCAACAAAACAAATGGAAGGCTATGAAAGCATTTACTCCGCCTCCGGTATGTTGGACGCGGAGATGATGAAGAATTTAATGCAATCCTTCGAGATCGATTGCATTTTATTGGGGGAAAGCATTGGCAGCACCTATGGATTAACAGTTACACCGGTGGGAGGTGTCGAAGTGATGGTACGTAAAGAGGATGTCGCTAAAGCGCAAGATATCATCACGAAATATCAGGATGGCGAATTGGAAGAAGAATAAAGTTAGTTTAAGTGTTGCAGATCTTCCAGCGTATCCACATCCATCAAGATCCGTTCATCCTGCCAGGGAATCAAATCCATTTTGAATTGCTCGAACAGCTTTTTCCCCCCCTCTTCCCCCTTTAACTCAGAAAAAGCCTGAAAAGTGTTATTTTTGAATAACACTGGGTTGCTGGGCTCTCCATTCACGTCTGGTGCAATGATAGAAGCCTGGCTGCCCTGCCCTGCTTTCAACAGACACTTGACCAGATCGGCGGAAATATAAGGCTGGTCGCACAGAAATATCATTGCCCATTCAGTTTCAGCATCAAGCACATTTATCCCCGTATTGATCGAAGATGCTTTTCCACTTTTCCAATTTGGGTTTATAACTATGCGCAATCCCTTGTTATCGATGCTGTTTTGGATGGCTTCTGAAGAGGCTCCCAGCACGAGGATGATGTCCCTCATACCGCTTTTCTCTATTTCTGCAATGGTGTAACTCAACAGGGTTGTACCCCGCCATGGGATGAGCTGTTTGGGCTTACCCAGACGGGATGATCCTCCGGCTGCCAGGACAATGGCAGAAAAGCGCTTACAACTCACCCAAACCTCGCAAGATGGCTTCCTGCGTGAGCGGAAATTCATCATACCATTTACCAGTAGCAGCGTGCACTGCATCACAAACTGCAGCGGCAAACGGTAGATATGGCATTTCTCCAATGCCCCTTGCACCACTTGGCCCCAGCGGGTCGGCATCTTCCACGATCAGGGTAATGGTCTGTTCAGGGATATCTTTGATGGTCGGCACCAGATAGGTAGAAAGTCCCTTGGTCATGACCAATCCACCTTTTTGAATGAAATTTTCCATGGCAGCATAACCCATTGCCTGGATGATCGCTCCTTCGATCTGTCCCTTGACCTGTTGGGGATTGATGGCTTTCCCCACATCATCGGCACAGATCACCCGCTTGAAGGTCATCTCACCAGTGCTTTTCTTGATTTCTACCTGTACCGCTTCGGCTGCGTAGCCATAAGCAAAGTTCGGGTAGCACTCTCCGGTTTCGTGATCATACGGCGTGGTAGCTGGTGGTACATATTTATAGGTGGCAATTGCCGGTCGCTCCTCGGCTGCCCATTTTTGCAGTGCCAGTTTTGCGGCGCCCTGGATGGAGTTGCCTGCCATGAAGGTCATGCGTGAAGCCGATGCGCTGCCCGAGTTATGGGTATTGGCTGTATCCGATACTATCAATTCTACTTTTTCCAGATCGATATCCAGTGCAGAGGCAGTAATTTGACGGAAAACAGAATGCGAGCCCTGTCCAACCTCCGCACCGGCATGCCGTAAAATGGCTTTTTCGATTTCATTTTCACCGTACAATTCAATGGTTGCCCAACAATTCTCCGGCGCGCCAAATGAAAAACCTACGTTTTTATAACCGGCTGCAAATCCCAGCCCAATCAATACATTGTCATCTTTTCTTTTTTCTTCGGTTGGTTTTTTCCACCCGTTATCGGTCCTTTGCCAACCAGCCGCTAACGCGCACTCTTTCATGACTTTTTCGATGGTGATCCCTTTTGGCAACGCTGTTCTCACGGAAGTGGCTTGCCCTTCTTGAATGGCGTTTTTCATGCGCAGTTCCACCGCATCCATGTGCAGCGCTTCTGCCAGTTTGTTCATCTGCATTTCAGCCATATAGCAGGCTTGTGGTCCGCCAAATCCACGAAAAGCACCATTCGGGATGTTGTTGGTATATACCGAGTAAGAATCCACTTTCACATTCGGGATGAAATACGGTCCGCTAGCCAGCAACGTAGCATTCCCCTGTACTTTAGTAGAGGTATAGGCGTATGCCCCGCTGTCGGCAATCAGGCTCATTTCCGCTGCCACTAATTTTCCGTCTTTGGTTGCGCCCCATTTGGCATGCATATAATAGGGGTGTCGTTTGTGGTGCCCGAAGAAGGATTCTTCACGGCTCCATACGGTTCTCACCGGACGATCGATGCCTTTATCATGCAGATATTTGGCTGCCAGTGCCAGCACGATCTGTACCGACATATCTTCTCGTCCGCCAAATGCGCCACCAATAGCGGGGTAGATCACCCTCACTTTCTCGACTGGTAGGGCTAGTGCGTGTGCGATCTGTTCCTGATCTTCATGCACCCATTGTCCCCCGACAATGACGGTTACTCGTCCTTCTTCATCGATGTAACTTACCCCTGCTTCAGGCTGCAAGAAAGCATGTTCTTGCACCGGAGTGATGTAGTCACTCTCGATGATCACATCTGCTTTTTTAAACCCTTCCTCCATATCCCCTTTGCGGATCTTGTAATGCAATACTACATTATCTTCTTTATCCGGATGGATGCGGAAGGCATCCGCCGTTATGGCTTGGCGCGGATCTTCGATCACAGGCAGGTCTTCGTACTCGATCTCGACCAGTTTACTGGCTTGGTTGGCGATCTGTTCATTTTCCGCCAGCACCAATGCCACCTGATCTCCGTAAAACCGCACGTGTTCGGCATATACTTTATTAGAACCCAGTCCGCATAACACAGGTTGGTCGGGCATGATCAGCCCATATTCGTTATTGGGTACATCTTTGGCTGTCAGCACTGCCAGCACCCCCGGCAGTGCTTCCGCTTTGGATATATCCATCTTTTTGATGATAGCGTGCGGTCGACAGGCAAACACCACCTGCATCATCACTGCATGCTCAAGGTGAAAATCACTCGGATATTTGGCTTTTCCAGTGACCTTATCGAGCGTATCAAATCTGGGAATACTTTCTCCAATATAGTTTGCCATTTTTCCTCCCTATTTTGCCATCGCGGCAGCCGCTTTCTCGACTGCACTGATAATGCTGTAATAACCGGTACAGCGGCAAATATTACCTGCCAGACCAACCTCGATTTCCTCTCTGCTGGGGTGCGGAAATTCCTCCAGCAGTTTAAGAGTTGACATGATGAAACCGGGTGTGCAGAAACCACACTGCACTGCTCCCTCATCCACATAGGCTTGTTGGATGGGATGCAGCCCTTCCTGAGGTGCTACTCCCTCTATGGTGATGATGTTTGCTTCATGGGCTCTGGGAGCCGGGATCAAACAACTTAATACCGGTACCCCATCCAGGATCATAGTACAGGCGCCGCATTCTCCTTCTCCACAACCCAGTTTGGATCCCGTCAATCCGGCACCTTCTCGGATCAATTTCAGCAGTGTTGCATTTTGCATGCTGTTCAATACGGTCTTCTTCCCGTTGATGGTTGTCTCAATGGGGGTTTCTGCTGTATGGCTCACTGCTTTTTTCACAGCACTGGCTTTGAATGCTTCTTTCCCCCATAACAAAACCGGTTCAGTGGGAAAATCCTTTTTTTCTTCACCTGTAGCAATGGCGGTTAATCCATTTTTGGTCAGAACTGCCACCAATCGGCTGCGGTATTGATCAGAGGAACGGATATCCGAAATGGGAGTAGCATCTTTCACAGCCAGTGTGGCAGCTTGGGAGATCACCTCATCGGTCAGAGTTTTACCTTTGAGATATTCTTCGCATTGGTTGGCATGTATGATGGTCGGTGCGACGGCGCCCATTGTCACTACGGCATCTGCAATGATATTTCCATCAATAGTCAGGATGATAGCCACGTTGACAACCGAAATAGCATGGATCTTACGCAAGATGAATTTTTGAAATGTGCTACGCTGGTTTTTCTTCAGCGGCTTGAAGCATAGATCAGTCACCATTTCATCCGACTTTAGATCGATCTTGCGTACTCCATGGTAGAAGTCTTTCAATGCAATTGTGCGTCTTTCAGATTTGGAGCGAAGTTCGAGCTGAGCGTCCAGAGCGATCAAAGGGGTAATGGTGTCATTTGCCGGAGAAGCAGTGATCAGGTTCCCGTAAATAGTGCCCATATTACGGATCTGCGGGGTACCGATAGAATAGGATGCCTGCGAGAGTAAGAAAGTTTTTTCTTGCAGAAGGGTTGAATCCACACAATGGTTATGGGTGGCGTTTGGTTGGATATGAATCAAACCTGCCGTATCCTGCCAGATCATTTCATGTTGCTGGATGCGGCTCACATCAATAAGTGTCTCCACCTCCTTGTGCATCTCATTCTTTAGTTCTAGCACCAGATCAGTTCCCCCAGCGATGATGCGTGCTTTTCCTTTTTCCTTATCAAGAATATCCAGCGCTTCTTCCAGCGTGGTTACCGTCCAGTACTGCTTCCACATATTACCTCCATTTACCTTGACACCTTTGATGCTGATACTGCATTAATTTTTATATTACCGCACTTTACTTTCGATCTTGTGCTAATTTTAAAATGACTTTTTCCGGTTTCAATGGTAATGAATTGAACCACTTACCGCACGCGTCATGTACTGCTGCGCACAATGCCGGTGCAAAAGGACCAAACGGTATCTCTCCTATGCCTTTCGCTCCGAAAGGACCTTCTTCACTTGCCTCTTCCACGAACACGCAGATAAAGATACCGGCGATATCTTTTATGGTTGGCACCAGGTAAGTGGATAGTCCTTTGGTTAGTAGATAACCGTCTTTTTGAATGATCTCCTCGTTGGTACTGTAACCCAGCGCTTGAATGACACATCCTTCGATCTGCCCCTTAACTTGTTGAGGATTGATCGCTTTGCCTACATCATCCGCACAGACGATATTCAACACATCAATCATCCCGGTTTCACGATCGATCCGTACATCCACCGCTTCAGCTGCATAGCCATATCCAAAATTCGGTTTTCCCTTTCCATCCATTTCGTCCATCTCTGTCGTTTCGGGTGACTGGTACAGGAACTCACCGATGGCTGGACGTTCTTCCATGTTCCAATGCTCCATTGCACTCTTGGCTGCATTCAAAATAGCATTACCAGTCATGTATGTCAGGCGCGATGCAGATGCGCTGCCACTACTTTTGGAAGTGCGCGTGTCACTGGCAAATAACTCCATATTTTCGTACGGAAAAGGGATAATCTCTGCAGCTATCTGTTTCAGCAAAGAATGTACCCCTTGCCCCATATCGGCAGCTGCATGGTAGATCCTTACAGTCTCGATTTTGCTCTTCCCTTGCAATTCAATCTTTGCCCAACATTCATCCGGGGGTATGCCAAAGGATTTAAATCCAGCCGCAAACCCTGTTCCATAAAGATATTTATCGTCCCCTGATCTGGATATAACCGATTTCTTTTTCCAACCAGTTTCTTCTCTGTACCAGCCTGCTTCTTCGGCACAGCTTGTGATCACGTTTTTTACACTGACACTATCTGGGAGTGTCGATTGGTTCAATGAAAGACTTGTCCCAGTCATGGCGTTGCGTAATCGCAATACCACGGCATCCATTTGCAGTGCTTCGGCAATCTTATTCATCTGCATTTCCACTGCATAGCAAATCTGCGGCACACCAAATCCTCTGAACGCTCCTGCAGTGATGGAATTGGTGAAATAAGCATCGGCAATCACTGTCGCATTGGGAATTTCATATGGTCCAATAGCAGCAATGGCAGCGCTCTTCAACACCACCTCGCTTGAAGAAGCATAGGCTCCTGCATCTGCTTCAATGCGCATCTCTGCTGCGCAGATCTTGCCGTCGCTGGTTGCGCCCCATTTGGCATGGATGTGAAAAGCATGTCGTTTGGGATGCCCACGGAAAGATTCTTCCCTACTCCATTCTGCTCTGATGGCTTTCTTTATTCCCAACTTGTCTAACCGTTGAACAGCCAGTGCCAGGGCAATTTGTAGTGAAATATCCTCTTTTCCTCCAAACGCTCCACCGATAGCGGCATATTCAACACACACATGCTCTTCTGGGATCTGTAATGCGTGAGCGATCTGACGTTGATCACCGTGCGTCCACTGCCCGGCTGTGATAACGCGAATAATGTTTTGCTCATCCATGAAAGCCACACCTGCTTCGGGTTGTAAGAAAGCATGTTCCTGTACGGGTGTGTAATAATCATCCTCTATAATGACATCCGCGTTATGGAAGCCTTTTTCGCAATCACCTTTATAAATCTGGAAATGGCTGCAGCGGTTGCTTTTACAATCTTGATGAATCAAGACATCATCCTTTTTGGATTGTTCTAGTTCATTTATGACCGGTAAATTCTCGTATTCGATCTGCATAGCCTGGCTTGCCAGACTGGCACTGCTTTCATTTTCAGCAATGATGAATGCAATGCGATCACCGATAAAGCGCACTTTTTCCGCCCCTTGTTTGCTAGAACCCGGACCGCATAACACAGGTTGGTCATTGACCAGCAATCCATATTCATTGCAGGGCACATCTTTAGCTGTCAAGATCATCACAATACCGGGAATTTTCAACGCCTCATCGATCTTGACTTGCTTTATAATGGCGTGGGGCACAGGACTGAATACGGTCTTTAAGATATATGGATTTGAAACAGGTATATCAGATGGATATAGCGCGGCACCACGTACCTTTGCTATTGCATCAAAACGAGGTATGGATTTACCAATAATACGAGTCATTGACAGATTAATGATGGATTAAGAATCGCTATATATAAAATACCAATTTCGATCATACTTCCAGCTGGCTCAGAATGATCGGTACCAATTGTTTCTTGCGCGAAACCATTCCTTCGGCTAAAAGCGTGCCATCCTGGGTAGGATTGAAAGGCAGGTCTTCCAGGATCGCTGGGGGATTAGCCATTAAGATACGGCTCGATCCGCGTACTACATCGGTCACCATTAAAACCGCAAAATGGATCTCTTTGATCTCGCGATATTCTTCCAGTGCTTTGCGCAGGTCATTGATATGTTCTCCCAGTTCGTACAGATCGCTTACTTCCACCTGCGAAATGGAGAATTTGTAGTCCCCTGCCTCATAGGTTTTCACATCGGTAGTGATGATCTCTCTTGGCGGGCGGGCGCTTAATCCCGATCCGGATGTTAATATTTGTTCCGCATAGGATTCAATGGTTTCTTTAGCTAATGGTGAATCTGCTGCAAATGCCCAGCGTGATAGGCGTTTTAGGGCATTTTTATCCCGTTCGGTAGTGGTTGGTGAGATCAAATGCAGCGTGTCGGAGATGATACCTGCCAGCAATATCCCGGCTATTTCTGGCGGAGCTGAGAGACCTGCTTCTGCGATCCGCTCTGTCACCAGTGTGGAGGTGCTGCCCACTGGTACAACAGTAAAATGGATGGGAGAATTGGTCGGAAGATTGCCTAAACGATGATGGTCCAGGATCTCGATCAATTCTGCTTCTTCGAATGAAGAAACCGCTTGCTGCGCTTCATTATGATCCACCAGGATCAACTTGATACGGGGTGGATGGATAAGGTCGCTCTTGCGTGCAATGCCGGTATATTTTCCGTTATCATCCACTACCCAGAAATCATCTCCCTCCTCATGCAACACTTTGCGGATCAGGTCTTTGATCCTGGTGGAAGAATTGAAATGCGGAATGCTGGTATCTGCCGCTTCCCGGCAGGGCAATTCCAAAATTTGGTTGACAGCTGTTTCATTGCTTTTGGCATTGGGCCCTACATACTCCGCCATCAGCTTGAACAGACTTGCACCCGTCACCAGCCCATACGGTCTATTATCTTCGGTGATAATAGGTGCTACCCCACCCGTTTTACTGGCTATCCCCCATGCTTCCGATAGTGGTCTCTCAGGAGTGGTGGTATCCAGGCGGATTGCAACCGAACCAAATTTGGGAGAAGCATCATTCAATAGAAATGGTGGTTTCAGCCCTAGAAAATCCAACACCCAGGATGTTTGCTGATTGATAACCCCGGAGCGGGCAGCAATAGCATCGATCCCATCGCGTTCGTGTAGCAGCCAGGCGTAACCGATGGCAGATGCGATCGAATCCGTATCAGGGTTTACATGTCCGATAACATATACTGGTGTGCGCATTTTCTCCTCTTCCTGTGTTTATCGATTTAATCGGTGGCGAAGGTATCTATTAATAGGTGCACGTCACCGCCTACCGGGTAGAGGATTGGGCAGGTGCAGCCATTTTTCATGTATTCTTTAACTTTTGCGCGTGCTTCATCAGGTGTGCCTGATGCGGTGATGCGATGGATCAAATCTTCAGGCACAAGATGCTTTGCTTTCTGGATTTGTTCGTGCGTAGCCGGCCATCCCAAAATGGATTGGATCTCATGCACGATATCCATAGAAACCCCTGAAGCTTTGGCGATGTGTGGCTGTTGTGCCAGATATTGGGTTAACAGTTCGCGCGTGGTATCGATGGCTTTAGCGTGATCTTCATCCACAGAACATACCACCAACTGGGGGAGATCCAGTTCGCTCAGTTTTCTTCCGGCTCGTTTGGCACCGGCTTCGATTTTATCCAGTGCGTTCTGGTTATATTCTGGTGGCACACAGTAATTCAGCAATACCCCATCAGCGATCTCACCGCTTAATTCGAGCATTTGGTCGCCGGTAGCGCCGATATATACCGGCACATGGCGTGGTTCTTTACGTCCATGCACAACATCCAGTTCGATGTTATTGACATGAATGAACTCACCATCAAAACTGACTCGTTCCATGGCTAATAATCTTTTAAAAATTAACACCGTTTCCTTCATGGCAATGAGTGGCTTCCGGCGGTTGATACCAACATTCGTTGCTAATGGATCCCACCAGGCTCCAACCCCGCAGATGATGCGGTCAGGTGCTAGATCATCCAGTGTCAAAAAGGTGGAAGCCAGCAAACCGATGTTGCGCGTCCAATTGTTGATAACTCCTGATCCAACTTTCAATCTGTCGGTTACTGCTGCATAAGCAGCCATTGGCACAATGGCATCTCTCACCAAGCGGCTTTCAGCCTGCCATACGGCTTCAAATCCCTTTTGTTCAGCGTAACGAACATAATCCAGACCATCACGTAAATCATGTGCATCTTGTAAATATAAAGCCACCCGATTCTTCATAATAGACTCCTTGGATCAGTTATGTATTTATTTTACTGGTATTCATGAAGATTTCCAAATCTTCGGGTAAATCTAGGTCAAACGTGAGAGAATCCATGTTCTTGATCTTGACACAGATCTTTTTTTGCTCCGCTTGCTCTATGTGTTTTTGGAATGACCAAGGTCCGAAGTTATATTCTAGAACCCCGATTGGATCAATATACAATGCATTTGTTCCATTGGAATGACGATCCGATGAAATGATGATTTCTGGTGGGGAATCCGCTTGATCCAGGAATATTTCTAGATCCTCTTTTTTTATGAAAGGTAGATCCGCTGGAATGATGATGGTCTTTGAAGCATTGTAGGCTTTCGCTGCCACTGTTGCTCGACGTAGGGCATTGTTGATATTAGTTTTCTTGCCTTCCTGCACAGTGGTTGCTCCTAGGTCGCGTGCACGTGCCAGCACTTCCGGATCATAGCTGATAACCAGTACCTGGTCAATACGTGAAACGGATTTTAAACACAATAACGTTCTGGTGAGCAGATCACGATTTAGTGCAGCACGTTCCTCGTCTGAAAGCACCCCCGCCAGACGGGATTTTCCGCGGATGATCGATTTTACAGGCACTATCGCCCAAAGCGACATGTATTATCTCTACAAAAAATTTTCTAAGAAGGTTAAGACTTCACTTGCCAGTCTCTTTCGTTGCTTCCTGTTAGGCATAAAAATATCCAATGCCCCGCACATTATACCCCAGCCTTCTATCGTCTTGGTTTGCTCTTTATCCTGATTATCTAGAATGAAGTATGACAAATTACTGCGATAGTGTTTTGCCACATTCAAAGAACTGGGGACTTCTCCTAATTCTCTGAACATTTTCGCTGCAGGTCC